>CANFOR010000030.1 GCA_947448675.1 Betaproteobacteria bacterium | reverse complement strand
CCGCCAGTTGCACAGGGTTTTGTACGCTAGCGCTGCTGGCTGCTGCCAGGCCAGTGCCGTCAATATCGCCGGTGGCGGTGTTGGTGATCGTGCCCGACGCTGCATTGTTGACAAGCACTTTAAATAGCACCGTAGCGGTTTGCCCCACCGCCAACACGCCGCTGGTTTGCCCAGCGCTGTTGACCGAAGCGGCGGCAGTAAACGGCATGGCACCGGCAACATCGGTCAGCGTGGCGCCATTGAGTGTGGTACTGGTGGGTACATAGCTGGTATTGGCTGGGATAGCATCTAGCAATGTGGTACCCACCGAAGCAGCCGTGCCGTCGTTGTTGAGCGTGATGGTGTAGGTCAGCGTAGTGCCTGGAATAACTGTGCCAGCGGGCAACACCGTTTTGGCGATATTCATGCGCGCAATATTAGTGACGACCGGCGCTGTAGAAATCGCGCCCGTGCTGGTGCCCTGCCCTGCACAGCTGACGAATTGGTAAGTCCATGAAGCCGAGTTGCTGTAAAGCGCGCTGGCAGGCGCCGCCGGAATGCTATTGACCAAGACTTGAAAGCTCACCGTCTTGACCGCACCCGCAGCCACCGTACCAATATTGATCCCCGCAGCCGGAACCCCCGCTGTCGGCGTCCCATTGACCAAGAAAGTACCGGCTACAAAACTAGTACCCGGCGGCGGTGGATCGGTAAACACCAAATTGGTGGCATCTGCTGTACCCGTGGTGTTGTCGATCTTCACGGTGTAGGTCAAGGTTTGGCCCACAGCCACCACCGCCTTGTCTACAGTTTTAGCACTGGATGGAAATATGGGCGAACCCACATTGATTTGCAGACCCAAGGCATTGATAAGATAGTTGTCACCTGTAGTGGTGCCCTGCGCAAAAGCCGAGGTTTGGTTATTGAGCAAGCCGGCCGAAACATCTACGTTGGTGATGTCGTACCCCTGGCGACCCAAACCCGATGTACCCGGTGTTTGGTTGGACGTCCCAAAGCTGCCACTTGTGTTCAGCGCACCTGCATCGTTGTTGATTTGGCTGGCAAAAAAATTGCCGACCAAATTGTTGGGGCCCGCCAAAGCGGCCATGCTTGCTACTGTGGGGCCAAAGAGCATTTGGTCACCCGCAATGCCAGAGTCGCCCTCGATAGCGCTTACCATCAAGCGCCCCGATCGCGGCCCTGTAGGTGGCGTGCAAAAACCCGTTACGCTGGCCGCCGTACTCGAGCCTGCAGCCAATTCGGCACCTACTAAAACCGACAAACTGCGCGATGGCAACCCTGGGTTACTGTAGACTACGGCTAAGGTCCAGCCGCCAGTATTAGCACTGGGCTCTGAATCACCTTGGGTAGCTGGAATGCCTCCTACCTTGTATGTCAATGCGCCAACGCCTGCGGCTTGTACCAATGCCGTGACATTAGCCGACCGCACGTAGTAGCAAGTGCCCACACTGCAAGTGCCTGCAGCTAAACCCGTACCCAGTGTTTGGGAAGTCGCCGCTGCGGGCACCACAGCAGAGCTACCCAGCGGTGTGGTCAAGGTGACTGCATTGTTTAAAAATGCAGAAACGTTTTCCCCACCGTAGCTCCAACTGCCTGACCAAACCAACTCTGCATACAAAACACTGCTGCCTGCTGGGATGGTTAAAACTGCCGTGGAAGCATTGGCCTGCCAAGTGGAAGTGGTCCCCAGTGGGTAGGTGCCATCTACAGAAGTGGGGTTGTTGGCTGCAATAAAGGTACCGATAGCGCCAGAGGTTCCCGGCGCATTGGTAGTTGCAGCTTTGTCCAGGCCAATGGTGTTGCCGGTAAAGGTAACCGCACCATTGGCAATGGAGCTGTAGCGCGTGACGTAGACCGCATGTGCAGCACCAAAGCCACAGGCCAACACAATGCACACCAGTAGCCTAAGCCATGCTGTGCGGCAATGCATGTTCACAGTATTCCCAAGCGTTTTGATTTAATCATTTCACTTTATGAATGAATTAGCGTTCTATGTATTTGGTATAAATTACACAAAATGCTGAGTTAAATATATATTTTAAATGCTAATTTATACTTTTGCAGCATTCGTTTGCAACACGAAGTACTCTAGGGTGAAATACTTCACGCTTAAGCATTTTTATTAATTCTTTGGTTTTCAACGGCAGGCACATACCCCACGGTAGTACCTGCATACCAAAGGCTAAGCCAAGCGGCACAGGCTGGTAAAAAGCCTCATTTATAGATGAATTAGGCTTGAAAAGCTCGTGGATTCTGCGTCAACCGCTACTGTAAATATAGCTTTGCTGCTAAATTTTAATGCCAGGCGTCCCACAAAAGCTTGCAGCCGGTGAGGAGCATGCCACCGTACACGCATCGGTAAAAAAGAACGGCGTTGATGCGCCTGGCCATTCGAATGCCCAACCACACGCCCAACGGTGCCAAGGGCAACAGCACCAAACTAGTAGAAAAATTGCGCGCGTCTAGCAAACCCAACCATGCATAAGGAATCCATTTAGCGAGGTTCACAAAGAAGAATAAAAAACTCACGGTGGCGGTGAACACCAAAGGTTTTAGCTGCAATGGAATCAAATACGCATTGAGCGGTGGCCCGCCCGCGTGGGCAATAAAGCTGGTAAAGCCCGATGTGGTCGTAAGAACAGCCCCCAACCAGCGCGGAGGTGGATCTGCGCCAGGCTTGGGCGGAAAGGCCAGGCGTTGCGCTAAAAACAGCAAAGTAAAAGCCCCTACCAAGCCCGAGACCACATGGGCATCGAGCAGCTTGAACAGCAAGGCACCAATGCCCACACCCAACAGGCCGCAGGGCAATAAAAATTGGAGCAAGGTTTTGTCAAAATCGCGCCGAAAAGCGGCTAGGCCCAGCACGTCCATGACCAAAAGCAAGGGCATCAAAATCGCTGCGGCTTGGGGCACGCTCACCACCAAGGCCATCATGGGAACAGCCAGCGAACCAAAGCCTGCGCCAAAGCCGCTCTTGCTCACGCCGAGCAAAAGCACAGCGGGCACAGCCGCTGCATAAAACAGCGGATCGGTAATCAGCGTAAAGGCCAAACGGTGGTCAAAGTGAAGAAACTATGCGCTGGCTATGCAGACTTCAACGAAGCTAGCACGCGGTCGACCATTACCCCGGCTTGGCCCAGGTGGTTCATCGGGTCGCAAAATTGCTCTAACTGGGCGCGGCTGACGTGCTTGTTAATTTCAGGGTGCTCGGCCAGCAGCTCGATCAAGGGGCGTTGCTTCAGCAGGGCGGCACGGCAAATATCGTAGACCAAGTCGTGCGCGTACTCGCGGCCAATATAAGGACCCAAGCCCATCATCACCGCCTCGCTCATCACCAGGCCGTGGGTCAGGTCGATATTGCGGCGCATGGCCACAGGGTCGACCTCCAAGCCCGCCAAAATGAACTTGCACTGTTTGAGCGCCCCACTCATTAAGCAAAAAATTTCAGGCAGCACCACCCATTCGATCTCCCAGGGGCCAGTGGAGCGCTCGTGGTCGGCCACCATAGCGTCCATGAGCGACGCTGCGTGTTGGCGTGCTACAGAAATGTTAGCGTGGATATACAGGCACGAGATCGGGTTGCGCTTTTGCGGCATGGTGGAAGACGAGCCACGCCCCGGCGCGTAGGGTTCAAACACCTCGGCCACTTCGGTTTGCATCAGCAGCTTCACATCCATGGCGATCTTGCCCAGCGAGCCGCCCACTAAGGCCAAGAAGTTGCCCACCTCGGCAATGTTGTCGCGCACCGTGTGCCAAGAGATCAGCGGCTGACCCAAGCCAAGTTCTTGCATCAAGCCCGCTTGCGTTTCCATAGCGCCTTGTTCCAGCGAAGACAGCGTGCCCGAAGCGCCACCAAACTCACCCACCAGCACGCGCGGCTTGAGCTGCTGCAAACGCTCACGATGGCGTTCTATGCCGGCCAAAATGCTGGCCATTTTGTAGCCAAAAGTGATGGGCGTGGCCTGTTGCAAATTGCTGCGCCCAATGATGGGCGTGTCGCGGTGCTTGCGCGCCAAGGTGGCGAGGGACGCAGAAATGTCGGCCAAGTCTTGCTCGACCAAGGCCAGGCCCTCGCGCATTTGCAGCACGGCAGCGGTATCGGTAATGTCTTGGGTGGTCGCGCCCCAATGGCAGTATTCACCCAAGCCGTCTTTGCAGTGCGCATTGATCTGGTTCACCACCGCAATAATGGGGTAGCCAATTTGCTCGGTCTTGGCTTTAAGCATGGCCCAGTCGATTTGGCTTATCTCGCAGTGCTTCACAATTTCTGCGGCAGCCTCTGCGGGAATGATGCCCAGCACGCCTTGCACCTTGGCCAGTGCGCGTTCTATGTCGAGGTACTTGGCAGTGCGGTTTTCGTCTGACCATACTTGGCGCATGGCAGCGCTGGAGAACATGTCACCAAAAATTTTAGAGTCAATAATGCTAGAAGCCATGATTTTTGGTATTTTTCAAAGTGTTAAATAGGACGGACTTAAATCGCGTTTTGCGCACGCAGCGCATCCAGCTGGGCAGCGTTATAGCCCATGCTGTGCAATATAGCTTCAGTGTGCTCGCCCAGCGCGGGCACAGCGTCCATGCGCGGTGCGCCGTGCTGCCACGAACCCGGGGGCAGCAGCGCAGGCACGGGCCCAGCGGGCGTGACGACCTCGCTCCAGCGCTGTCGCGCGGCCAGTTGGGGGTGCGCCCACACTTCTTGCATGGAGTTGACCTGCGCATTGGCAATGCCTGCCGCTTCTAGGCGCGCCGCCACTTGCTCGGCCGTCATCGGCGCAAAAGCTTGCAAGATAATGGTTTCTAACTCCGCACGTGCGGCGCTGCGCAGGGCGTTGCTGCTAAAGCGCGCTTGCGTGGCCAGCTCGCTTTGCAGTAAAACTTGTTCGCAAAAAACTTTCCATTCACGCTCGTTTTGCAAACCCAGCATCACGGTTTTACCGTCGCCCGCGGTGAAGGGACCATAGGGGTAAATAGTGGCGTGGCTGGCCCCGCTGCGCGGCGGTGGCGTGGCGCCTTCAAAAGCGTAGTAAAGCGGGTAACCCATCCATTCGGTCAGAGCTTCGAGCATCGACAGGTCAATACGCTGGCCCTGCCCGGTTTGTTGGCGGTGCATCAGCGCGGCCAAGATCTGCGTGTAGGCATACATGCCCGCTGCAATGTCGGCTATCGACGCACCTGCCTTGGCGGGCGTGTCGCTTGTGCCTGTGGTCGAAACAAAACCGGCTTCGCTTTGTATGAGCAGGTCGTAGGCTTTTTTGTCGCGGTAAGGCCCGGGCTGCTGCGGATCGTCGCCATAGCCCGAGATGTCACACACAATGATGCTGGGCTTGACCGCGCTGAGCGCCGCATACGAAACTCCCAAGCGCTCGGCCGCACCGGGGGCTAGGTTTTGCACCACCACGTCGGCTTGCTCTAGCACCAAGCGCTGCAAAATTTTTTGCGCCTCAGAGTGTTTTACATCCAAGGTGAGGCTTTCTTTAGAACGGTTGACCCAGACAAAATGCGAGGCCAGACCACGCACCCTGGTGTCGTAGCCACGCGCAAAATCGCCCACGCCAGGCCGCTCGATTTTGATCACCCGAGCGCCCATGTCGGCCAATTGGCGCGTGGCAAACGGCGCTGCAATCGCATGCTCTAGACTGACAACGGTAATGCCTTTTAAGGGTTGCATAAACAGAACTTTTTGGAAGTGATTAAACCAAGCTGGCCGTAGCGTCCATAGTCAGCCAGCCTTCGTGGTCGCAAGCCCACAGGTGCACGCTGTGGCCGTCTGCGGCGGGCTGGCCGTGCACTGAGAAAGGGTGAATGTCAAACGTAGGCCGCATGGCTTTAAACGCAAATTTTTTAACCTTGGCATCTGGAAAATTACGGCGCAATAAATCCATCAACAACGTAGCGATCAAAGGGCCGTGCACCACCAAGCCGGGGTAGCCCTCAATCTGGGTGACGTATTGGCGGTCGTAATGGATGCGGTGGCCGTTAAAGGTCAGCGCCGAATAGCGAAACAGCAGCACGTCGTCGGGCACGATGCGGCGTTGCCACAGCGCAGCTGTTGGCGCGGCCAGCGGCGGCGGCGCCACATCACCGGGCTGGGGTGCGTCGCGGTAGACGATGTTGTGGTGCTCGGTGAGCGCCACTTGCGCAGCGCCATTGCGGCGTACCTCGTGCCGCACTTTCACAAACACCAACTTGCCGCTACGGCCCGATTTTTCGCTCACGTCGGCAATGGTCGAGGTGCGCTCCAGCGCGTCGCCAATGCACAGCGGCTGGTGGAACACAAAGCCGCTGCCCGCCCACATGCGCCGCGGCTGCGGCACCGGCGGCATAAAGCCGCCGCGTTGCGCGTGTCCGTCAGGCCCGATAGCGCTTTGCAAGGGCAGTGGCAAAAAATACAACCAATGCCACAGCGGCGGCAGCTCCGTACCCAGCGCCGGACGCAAGCCTGGCTCCGTGCCCGGAAAGTCCAAAGTAGCAGCCAAAGCCGCATAAGGCGTAGCACTGACCACATCGTGCACCGTCTCGCTGCGCCCTATCCAAGTTCTTAAATCAAGCGGTGAATTGTGCATATCCATTTTTGGTTGTTTTTTTGCGTCCTTCGCGCATGCTTCGCATCCTTTGCGTCCGGCAATCCGCCTTACACCCGTTCAATCACCACAGCAATGCCCTGGCCCACGCCAATGCACATGGTGCACAACGCGTAGCGCCCGCTGCTGCGGTGCAGCTGGTTCACCGCCGTAGTGATGAGCCGCGCACCCGAGGCACCCAGCGGGTGGCCCAGTGCGATGGCGCCGCCATTGGGGTTGACGCGCGGGTCGTCGTCTTGCAAGCCCAGGTTGCGCAGCACAGCCAGGCCCTGCGCGGCAAAGGCTTCATTGAGTTCGATCACGTCCATTTGCGCCAGCGTCAGGCCCGTCAGGGCCAAGACCTTTTGCGTAGCGGGCGCAGGGCCAATACCCATGATGCGCGGGGGCACGCCCACCGTAGCCATGCCCAAAATGCGGGCGCGTGGCGTGAGCCCATGCGTGCGCGCAGCGGCCTCGTTGGCCAACAGCAGAGCGCAGGCCCCGTCGTTCACGCCGCTGGCATTGCCTGCCGTTACCGTGCCGTCGGGTCGCACCACGCCCTTGAGTTTGGCCAAAGTCTCCATGGTGGTTTCGCGCGGATGCTCGTCCTTATTCACCACAATGGCATCACCCTTCTTTTGCGCAATAGTGACGGGCGTAATCTCGGCATCAAAGTAACCGGCTTTTTGCGCGGCCACGGCCTTGAGCTGGCTGGCCAGGGCCATGCGGTCTTGCGCCTCGCGCTCGATTTGGTAGTCGGTGGCCACGTTCTCGGCCGTCTCAGGCATGGCGTCTACGCCGTACATGTCTTTCATGCGCTTGTTGATGAAGCGCCAGCCAATGGTGGTGTCATAGATTTGCGCGTTGCGGCTAAAGGCGCTTTCGGCCTTGCCCATCACAAAGGGGGCACGGCTCATGCTCTCAACCCCACCCGCTATCATAAGTGTAGCTTCCCCCGCTTTAATGGCGCGGCTTGCCGTGCCTACAGCATCCATACCTGAACCGCACAGGCGGTTGATGGTGCTGCCCGGCAACTGCAGCGGCAGGCCCGCCAAGAGCGTGGCCATGTGCGCCACATTGCGGTTGTCTTCGCCCGCTTGGTTGACGCAACCGTAGATCACGTCCGTCACCGCAGCCCAGTCCATGCCCGGGTTGCGCGCCATCAGCGCGGCCAGCGGCACAGCCGCCAAGTCGTCGGTGCGTACGCTAGACAAAGCACCGCCATAGCGGCCAAAGGGGGTGCGAACAGCGTCGCAAATAAAGGCTTGGTTCACAGATAAGCTCCTAGGGTTTTTACGTATAAAAAATCGAATGGCTGAATTTAATTGTATAAAGTCAAATTGCGTTGCGTAAATTTGAATAAAGCAAGTTATATTTTCAGGCGTAATGGCGCTGCCATTGCTTTTACCAACAACCCGAGACTTTACCCATGAATTTAATTCGATTGGCCATAGCGGCAATGGTACTCGCTGCGCTGGCAGCTTGCGGTGGGGGTGGTTCTAGCACTGGTGTCGCCACTAGTTCGGGCCCGCAAACCACTAGCACGGCTACTGTACCCACAACCACCGTGACTACACCCACTAACACCCCGACTACGCCACCCATGACGGGCTACGCGTTTGTGATGCCCATTGCTGGGCAATATTCTGAATATGCAAGCAGCATCAGCTCAGTAACGGGCAGCGTAGCCAACTTTGTTTTCACAGAAAGCATCACGAGCGTGGGGCCGAATGGTTCCTATACCACGGTTCATAATGCGGGTGGCGACGTGTCAGTGTCGCTAAACGGCACGACTATTACCTTTACCAAGTCCAATCCGACTTTTAACAATGCAGGGCAATACACTTCTGATTCATATTATTTGTCCGATGGAACACTGATTACCTGCCAAGACTCTCCCCATGGAGATGGTGCGCCAGCTTCTTTAAATGCAGGACAGACTTGAACTTTTAGCCACACTGAAACATGCATCAATAGCACGCTGCAAGGCGTTACCAACAGCTATTCCATCACATATACAGACAGTGGCACGTATGTAGGTACAGAAACCGTATCCGTTCCCGCGGGAACCTTTACCGCATACAAATTCACCGAGCAAATCAGCCAAACACCCGTGAGTTCAAGCACTTATGTGGTCAACATCACAAGCTGGCTCAATACTTCGCCTACGGATTCACGCCTTTTGAAGCAGATTGAGAACTATCCTAACAATAGCCTATATACGAACATAACTTATAGCCTTCAAGCCACTAGCCCACCCATTAGTAAGCCATATGTTTTTATAACTCCCAAAGTGGGCCAACATTCTGTTTATGTTGCTAGCTTTACTAGCGCAGGCTTCACATCGACAGCAACTACAACTATGGATATCACTGCTGTTTATCCAGACGGTTCTTATGCTTACGTCAATAATGCCGCAGGAGATTTGAGTATTAATTTAGGTGGTAGAACGCTGGTCATTCCTAAAGACAGTAATGTTGCAAATAACGTAGGTCAAGACGTCACAATAAGCTCCACCTCTGGAGGCACGCCGTACACTTGCTTGGCTAACCCGCATGGCTACGGAGCACCTACCTCTTTGAATATTGGGCAAACTTGGGCTTTCAGTTATTCAGTAAACTGCTTTTTCACTGCGGCCAATGGGACTACGTCCACCAACAGTCCGATTAGCCCTTGGTCAGATGTAGGCACCTACCTTGGTACTGAAACGATTAGCGTTCCGGCAGGCACATTCTTAGCCCACAAATTTACTTCCACGCAAACTTTTGACCCAGGTGTGGCTAGCTTTTTTATTCAAAGTACCATTTGGTTGAATGCGTCCAGCACAGACTCACGCATGCTACAGCGTACTTCTGTGTTCACGAATTTTCTTAATCCACCCGAAACTTATAAACTTCAAAGCTACAACTGACGCAACGCGGTTCAATTAGCCACTAGCAAAATGCACCCGCCCGGGTGCATTTTTCATTTGGCACTGCACATTACCCGCTGCAGGCCTAGCACACAAACCCCGCCACAAAAGATCACCGACAATACAGCCATGCTGATCGCCCCCTCCCAAGCCGACGTCCGCCGATTTTTTTGCACCACCTATGCCAAAAACAAGGCGGGAAGCGCGTTGACAGCTATGGAAACAATAGCGTCTGAGTGGCTTCTAGAGCACCCCGAATACCATGCCGACTTGGCCGATGTTGACGCTGCGCTGCTGACCATGTACGACGTGGAGGCGGGCCGCAGCAACCCGTTTTTGCATTTGTCTATGCACCTGTCGATCAGCGAGCAGTGCAGCATCGACCAGCCGCGCGGCATTCGGCAGGCGGTGGAGCTGCTGGCGGCCAAGCGCAACTCGCTGCACGACGCGCACCACGAGGTGATGGAATGCCTGGGCACCATGATGTGGGAGAGCCAGCGCGCGGGCCGCCCGCCCAACGGCGCGGCTTATATCGACGCGGTGCAACGCCGGGCAACTTTATAAACTTGCGCGACAGATTGAAATGCATAAAACCGCCCTCGTCTTATTCTCTGGTGGCCAAGACTCCACCACCTGCTTGGCCTGGGCGCTAGCCCGCTACGAGCGTGTGGAGACAGTGGCCTTTGACTACCGCCAGCGCCACGCCATCGAGCTGCAAGCGCGGCTGAACGTGCAGCGCGAAGTGAAGGCGCAGTTCCCGCAGTGGGCGCACAAAATGGGCCAAGACCATTTGCTCGACTTGGCCGTGCTGGGCCAGGTGAGCGAGACATCGCTGACGCGCGACACCGCCTTTGCCATGGAGGCTTCGGGCCTGCCCAACACCTTTGTGCCGGGCCGCAACCTGCTCTTCCTCACACTCGCCGCTGCGCTGGCCTACCGGCGCGGGCTCGAGGTGCTGGTTACCGGCGTCTGCGAGACCGACTTTTCGGGCTACCCCGACTGCCGCGACGACACCATGAAGGCCATGCAACTGGCGCTCAGCCTGGGCATGGACAAACGCTTTTTAATCGAGACGCCGTTGATGTGGATCGACAAAGCCGCCACCTGGGCGCTGGCCGAAAGCCTGGGCGGCAAAGCCCTGGTGCGCTTGATCGTCGAGCACACCCACACCTGCTACCTGGGTGAGCGCACCCAACGCCACGCCTGGGGTTTTGGCTGCGGCAACTGCCCGGCGTGTGCGCTGCGGGCGCGGGGATGGGAGCGCTACGCTGCTGTTTAGTTTTATGCCCGCTGCGGCACCAAAGTCTTGCTAAACAGCGAGGTACCCGCCAGGTCTTTGAGCGTCACTGTCATGGCCTGCGTTTTGGCATCGATGTCAACTTGGCCGAAGAACTGCAGACCTGCGCTGGGCGGTGAGTTGGGGGCGTCGGGGGCTTTTTGGTACATCACTTGGCTGCCAAAGGTGGCGTCTACTTTGTTCGGGCCAAAGCCACCCGCGTTCAGCGGGCCGGAGACGAATTCCCAAAACGGCGCAAAGTCGGTGAACTTGGCTTTGGCCGGGTCAAAATAATGCGCGGCGGTGTAGTGCACGTCGGCAGTAAGCCAGACCACATTGTGAATGCCTTCGCGCTTGATGCTGCTGAGCAGGCGCGCCATTTCAATCTCGCGGCCCAGGGGCGGGCCGTCGTTGCCATTGGCCACAGCCTCCCATTTGGCATTGCCCTGCGCGTCTTTGCCGTCGTCCACCCACAGGCTGATGGGCATGTCGGCGGCGATCACTTTCCAGGTGGACTTGGACTTTTTCAAGCCCTCTAATAGCCAGGCTATTTGCGGGCGGCCCATAAAGGCGCTGTCGGCGTTTTCTTCGGTTTGCAAATTTGCCGAATTAGGGCCACGGTAGCTGCGCATGTCAATGACGAACATGTCGAGCAGCGGGCCTTGCGGCAGGTGGTGGTAGACGCGCTCGCTCTCAATATCGGCGGTGCGGCGCATGGGCGCGTTTTCCATAAAGGCTTTGGTGCCGCGTGCCACCAGCAGGGGGATGTTTTTCTCGATGTAGCGGGCGTCGCCCGAAACGTCTTTAGAGTCTGAATAGTTGTTGCTGATTTCGTGGTCGTCCCACTGCCAGATTTGCGGCACGTCGGCGGCCATGCGGCGCATATTAGCGTCGAGCATGTTGTAGCGGTAGCGGCCGCGAAACTCCTTTAAAGTTTCGGCGACTTTAGAAACCTCTTCGGTCACGATGTTGTTCCACAGCGTGCCGTCGCTCAATTTCACTTGCGCTTGCATCGGGCCGTCGGCGTAGATGTTGTCTCCGCTGTGCAAGAAAAAGTCGGGGTTGACCTTGCGGATTTGCTCATAAATCTTCATGCCGCCCCAGGCTTCGTTAATGCCCCAACCTTGGCCTGCGGTGTCGCCGCTCCAGGTGAAGCGCACGTCGCGCAGGGCTTTGCCTTCCATGCTGGCGGGCAGGCGCAGGTGGCCATTCATGGCCTCGGACAGCACGCGCTCGTTGTGCAGGTCTTGCAAGACCACGCGGTAGAAAATCTCTTGCCCAGCGGGCAGGCTGCGCAGGTCTACGCGGCCGGTGAAGTCGCTGTCTTCGAGCATGTAGGGGCCGCGCACGCGGGTGGGGTTGGCAAAGTTGGCGGTGGTAGACCACTCGACCCACAGGCGGGCCGGGCGGTCGCTGCGCGTCCAGATGATGGCGCGTTCGGCCAGCGGGTCGCCGCTTTGCACGCCGCTGGGCAACTGCGGGCGCATGGCATCGCGGGTGATGGTGGCGGGGGCGGTTTGCGCCAGCGCGGCGGCGGGTACGAGCGCAGGCGCGATCAAGGCGGTGCTGGCATTGAGGAAGGAACGACGGTCCATGGTGAAGGCTCCACTGAGTTGCTGAGAAGCGCAGTGTTGCTGGGCTGCGTGTCAGGGGCGTGACGTTTCGTTTTGAGACCCGTGCTGCGCAGCGCAGAGGGTACATAGTGGTTTTTTCCACATGCTAGGCATGTAAAAACAGGCTGCAACGCCCTACTGGCGCGCATAAAGCGCTATATTTTTTGCAGCAAAGCAGAGTCTTGCAAGCTGTAAGCCGCAGCCCCATGGCCCTGCGCGACACCAAGCGCTGGATCGGCTACCAAGGCCCAATGGCGCTCATGCCAGACCGCTACGCTAGGCCGATGTGCTATAGATACAATAGCACCTCCCGCGCTTGCAGTAAGGGTTTTGAGGCTTTGGTAAAGGGCTGCTTCAGCCTGCGGGTCGAGTGCGCTGGTGGCTTCGTCGGCGAACAACCATTGCGGCTTTTTGAGCAACACGCGGGCGATGGCCAGGCGCTGCTGCTCGCCGCCGGAGAGCTTGGCAGCCCAATTGCTTTGTTCGTCTAAGCGGGTGCACAGGGCGGGCAAGAGCGCGTCTTGCAGGGCCTGCACCAAAGCTGCGTCGCTGTAATGGCTAGCGCTCTCGGGGTAGGCCAGGGCGTCGCGCAGACTGCCCTCGGGGAAGTAGGCGCGCTGGGGCACAAACATGGCATTGGCGGGCCGCTGCACGCTGCCCGTGGCAAAGGGCCAGATGCCCGCCAGCGCGCGAAACAAGGTGGACTTGCCGCTGCCCGAGGGGCCGCTGAGCAAGACGGACTCGCCGGGCTTTACGCGCAAATTCAGCCCTTGCAAGAGCAGTGCGCCACTGGGCAGGGCCAAGCTCAGCGCCTGCGTTTGCAGGGCGTTGCCGAACTCGGGCGCGGCCTGGGTAGCGCCCTGGGCTTGCTCGGCGGCGGCCAGGCTTTCTTCAAAGCGGGTCAGGCGGGTGGCGGTGGCGCTCCAAGCGGCGACGTTGTCGTAGTTGTCGACCAACCAGCTGAGCGAGTCTTGCACGCGGCCAAAAGCCGAGGCCACTTGGGTTAATTCACCCAACTGAATGGCGCCGCTGAAAAAACGCGGCGCGGCAATCACAAAGGGGAAGATCACCGCTGCTTGGCCAAAACCGCTGTTGAACCAAGTGAGGTTTTTTTGGGTTTTGAGCAATTGCAAATAATTTGCCAAAACATCTTTAAACCGCTGCTGCAGGCGACGCTGTTCTACCGCCTCGCCACGGTCGAGCGCAATGGGTTCGGCGTATTCACGCACCCGAACGAGATGATGGCGAAAATCGGCTTCTAGCTTTTGCTGCTCAAAATTCAGTCCAATTAAAGGTCGGCCAATAAAGTGTGTAATAAGGCTACCCACCAAACAGTAAAGCAAGGCCATCCAGACCATAAAACCGGGCACGGTGTAGTTGTGCCCACCCAAGCTAAAACCAAAGCTGCCGCTGAGCGACCACAAAATACCCACAAAGCTCACCAAAGTGAGCAATGCGTTGAAGATGCCCATGGAGAGCGACACGCTAAAGCTGGCAAACAGCTTCATGTCTTCTTGGATGCGCTGGTCGGGGTTGTCGGTGCTGGCCGTGGCGCTGCCCGAGAAGCGGGCCAGCTCCAACCGGTAAAAGGCCTGGTGCCCCAGCCAGCGCTGCAGGGTGTGCGTGGTGAGCCAGGCGCGCCAGCGCATGTCGAGCAATTGCGTTAAATAAAACTTATAGACCGAGATGATGATCGAGCCAAAAGCCAAATAACTAAAGCGCCCGAGCTGCTGCCAGAAAATGGCAGCGTCTTTGTTTTGCAGCGCGTCGTAGAACACGCGGTTCCAGTCGTTGAGCTGCACCAACATGTAGACGCTGCCTAGGTTGAGCGCCACGATGGCCACAAGCAGGCCGCGCGCCTGCCATTTTTCGTTAGACCGAAAGTAGGGCAAAGACAAAGCCCAGACCTTGCGGGCCTGGGCTTTGAATGCTGCGAATGCGGAGAGCGAAACTGCGAGGGTCATAACGATGCCTTTATGCAAGGCTCGATATTAGCCCCTCTGCCCCGCCCTTCCGAGCGATGCGCAAGCTCAGGGTTTGGTGGCCGGTGCTACGGCAGCGGCGGGTGTGGCAGCGGCTTTGCTGGCCATTTTGGCTGCATGCTTGGCTTTACGGAAAGCCTTGAGTTCGGCTTTGCTCAACTGGCCGTCTTTGTTGGTGTCGATGGCATCAAAGTTTTTCTCGAGCATGGGGTGAGCTTTGGCTTCGTCGCGGCTGATTTGGCCGTCACCATTGGTGTCGATGTTTTTAAAAGCCTCTGACTTGTGCATGGCTTTAGCAGCCGGTGCGGTAGCAGCAGGAGCGGCGGCTTGGGCAAATGCGCCAGCAGCAAAGGCCAGTGCAGCAGCGGTGAGGAGGAATTTTTTCATGGTGTGCGTCCTTTCAGGATGCGGGTTGTAGACAGCTGTACAACGCCATGCACACCGGTTTGGTTGATACCTTTACCGAGCTTTACGGGCTTTTACGAAGCCCTGGCGCAAGCTAGCCTGCTTGCAGCGCAGCCCACATTTCTTGGTCACGCGCAGCCGTCCAGATGCGCGGGTTTTTGATGCCTTTGGCCTCGTCGTAAGCGCGGCTCACGTCGAAGGGCAGGCAGTGCTCGTAGATGAAGACATGGCCAAACACTGGGTCCATGGCTTTGCGGGTGTGGGCCATGGCGGCTTTTAAATCCATACCTGCTGCGGCAGCCTCTTTGCCCGCCTGGAAGAGTGTAGTAACCCAGCGCAGGGTGTAGTCGAGCGCCTTTTCCACATTGGCACGGCCTTGCATGGCCTCGCCCCGGCCAGGCACGATGGCCTCAGCCTTCAAAGCGCGCAGGGCCTCCAGTGTGGCGGGCCATTCAGCCAGTTGCGCGTCGCCGGTGTAGACACCCGCTTCGTACTCGACCAAGTCGCCACTGAACAGCACTTTTTCTTCTTCCACCCAGGCAATGGTGTCGCCGCGCGTGTGGCCTGGGCCAGGGTGCCAAATTTGCACCACCACGCCACCCAGGTTGATGCTGAGCTTGCCCGGCACCTCGCCCCGGGCGCGGCCATCCGCGCCCCTGACCATTTCCGTCGGGCTGCCGCCGCCCACGACCATGGTCGGCCAGGTCAGGCCAGGCACCGACTCGGCGCCGCGAAACAGGCGCGGAAAGCGCTCCATTTCGCTTTGCATGTCTTGCGCGCCGCGCTCTTGGATGAGCTCCAGCGTGCCCTGGCTCGCTATGATTTCAGTAGCACCTTCCGCAGCGTAGGCGTACGCTCCGAGCACACGAACCGCGTGGTAGTGGGTGAGCAGCACGTATTTGATGGGCAGGCTGCTGACGCTACGGATCTTGGCGATCAGGTCTTGCGCCAGCGCGGGCGTGGCGGTGGCGTCGCTGACCATGATGAAGCGCTCGCCAATGATGACGCCGCTGTTAGGGTCGCCCTCGGCGGTGTAGGCCCAGCAGTGCTTGCTGAGTTGCGTGAAGCTGATTTTTTTGTCGCTTAAATCGGCTTGGGAGGCGAAGGCTTTGCTCATGGTGATTTACCTAATCGTAATGCGTTACGGATGGTTAAATTATAGGTTGCGCTTGCCTTAGTGCATGGTTTTGTGAGGGCGGCCTAGCGCGATGCAGTGCATTCAACACCTCGCAAACACAATTATTTGGGCAATAAAAAACCGTGCTCCAGGGTAGCCACCACTTCATCGGCAAACGCGGCATAGCTCATGGCTCCACCGGGCCGCAGCCAGGTAAAAGTCCAGTTGATCATGCCAAACAGCATCATGCTCAGCGCGGTTTGGTTGCTGGCGTTCACGCGCTCAGGGTAGGCGCGGCGCACAAAGCGGGTGAAGGCGGCCAGCACGTCGCGTTGGCGGTTTAGGATTTGCTCGCGCTGTTGCTCGGGCAAAAACGGTGTGGCATGCAAAAGCGCGCTGTGCCGCGTAGCCGAGCTTTCGTACTCGGCCAAAAAGCTGCGCAGCAGCTCGTGCAGGGCCGCGCGCTCGCTCATATTGCCGCGCTGGGCCGTGGCTTCGGCCTGAGCGATCAGGGCCAAGAGCTGCTGGGTGTAGCGGTCGAGCAGGTCGAACAAAATCGCGTCTTTGCTCTCGTAGTAGTGGTAGAGCCGCGCCTTCGACGTGCCCATGGCCGCGGCGATGTCGTTCATGCTGCTGGCCGGGTAGCTGGCGCGGGCAAAGCACTGCGCGGCCACGTCCAAAATGGCGTCGCGTTTGATGCTGTGCAAAGAAGATTGGGGCCGGGCCATGCTGTGCATTATGCTGATGCCTATGCCCAGCACCAACCAAGACTTTGCCCTGTACTGCTGCGAACTGCTGCAAAGCGCAGGCCCCTGCGTGGCCAAGCGCATGTTTGGCGGTTGGGGCATCAGCACCGGCGGGCTGACGATTGCGTTGATGATCGACCTGGGCCAAGGCGAGTTGCTTTGGCTTAAAGCCGACGAAGACACGCGCGCCGTGTTTGAGCAAGCCGGTGGCCAGCGCTTTACCTACGACCGCAAGGGCGTGCCACAAAGCATGGGCTACTACACCGTGCCCGACGCCGCCATGGAGTCGCCTGCCGAGATGGCGCGCTGGGCTCACTTGGCCCTGGACGCAGCACTAAAAGCGGCGAAAAGCAAAGCTCCACGTGCGAAGAGCGCTAGCAAAAATGTAGCTAAACCAAGCACCAAGGCTGCTGCCAAAGCTGGCGTAAAGCAACTTGCTAAAGCCACGACGAAAGCCACTCAGCAAGCCAGCGCGCAAACCGCCGCCAAGCCCCGCTTTGGCGCTCAACGCAGCTTCAAGCCCTAGCGCCTCGCGCGGCAAGGATGCGCTGCGCGCTTGCGCAGGCTGCCAGTCCAAGACCGCGGCGCCTAGGCCGGGCAAAGCCCAATGTTCGACGACGACGCTCACGCCCGCTGGCACCGGCAAACAGCTGCCAGGCACCAGCACATGGTCGCTGCCGCTCGTGGGCCCATGGCCCGCCAGCGTGGCCCAGACGCGGCCCTGCTGCACGCGCAGCACGCGGGCCTGCTTCGCGCGCAGGGTGATGGCCTTGCCACGGGCCAGGGTGATGCTGGTAGGGCCGCACGCGTTGCCCTGGGTCTGGTTAAACCCATTGGCCGTCTCGGCGGTGTTGGCCGTGTGG
>CANFOR010000029.1 GCA_947448675.1 Betaproteobacteria bacterium | reverse complement strand
AAGCCGTGGCCGCGCTGATGGGCCGCGATGCGCGGGGGGAAGCGCGTGGCGAGGGGCCCGCAGTGGTGGCCGGCGAGGCCTGACACTGGCCTGCCGGTTCTCTGTTATCTTCGCGCCATGCTGCCCGCCCTGACCGAAGATGTATTAACGCCCACTGCTGCGCCGGCTGTGCCCCTGTGGCCCGTGCCACCCAAGCCCTCACAGGGTTTGCGGTCTGATGCGCAAGAGCGCGCCGACATGCAAGCCCAGTACCGCGCCGTGCGCGCCGAGAGCTTGCGGCGCAGCCAGCACCTGTCGGCGGAAGACCAATGCATCCAGTCCATGCCCGACGCCAGTCCCTGCAAGTGGCATTTGGCGCACAGCACGTGGTTTTTTGAGACGGTTGTGCTCAAGGCCTTACAGCCGGGCTACGCGGTGTTTAACCCGCGCTTTCACTACCTGTTCAACTCCTACTACGAGGCCCTGGGCCCGCGCCATGCCCGCCCGCAGCGCGGCCTGCTGTCGCGCCCGAGCTTGGCCGAGGTGCAGGCCTACCGCGCGCATGTAGACGCCGCTATGCAGGGCTTCATTGCGCACAGCGACGCTCCCACCTGGCAGCAAGCGCAGGGCTTGCTGCGCCTGGGCTTTGCGCACGAGCAGCAGCACCAAGAGCTGTTGCTCACCGACATGCTGCACGCGCTCTGGAGCAACCCTTTGCTGCCCGCGTTTTGGCCGCCAGCGCCAGTGCAAGCGCCACTGCAAGTGCAGGGGCCAAGCGACCTGCCCGCGCCAGGCTCTGCGGCCCAGGCCAGTCAGCTGCCCGCTCCGGCTGCTGCGCTGCTTTGGCTAGAGCACCCCGGCGGCATCGTGCAAGTGGGCTGGCGCAACAGCGCCGCGCAGTTTGTCTTTGACAACGAAGGTCCGCGCCACGCCGCGCTGCTGCGCCCCTTTGCCATGGCCAGCCGTTTGGTCAACTGCGGCGAGTTTGCGGCCTTTGTGGCCGATGGTGGCTACCGCAGGCCCGAGCTATGGCTGTCTGACGGCTGGGCCTTGGTGCAGACCCAGCATTGGCAAGCCCCGGCCTACTGGTTGGCCCCCGGCGACGCGCGCGCACCCGCAGACCACTGGCAGGTATTTGGCCTGCAGGGCGTGCAAGCCTTGGTGCCCGAAGCGCCCGTGAGCCAACTGAGTTTTTACGAAGCCGCAGCCTACGCCGCCTGGGCTGGTGCGCGCTTGCCCACTGAGTTCGAGTGGGAGGCCGCCAGCAGCTTGAGCGGCATGGACGAGTTGTACGCCAGCGCCTGGCAATGGACGCGCTCGTCTTACGACCCTTACCCCGGCTTTGCGCCCATGGCGGGCGACGTGGCCGAGTACAACGGAAAATTCATGGTCGGGCAAATGGTTTTGCGCGGTGGCAGCGTAGCCACGCCCGCAGGCCACACCCGGCCCAGCTACCGCAATTTTTTTGCGCCCGCCGCGCGCTGGCAATTCAGCGGCCTGCGCTTGGCCAAGGACATCCATTTATGAGCGCTGTGCTCTCCGCCAATCTGCCGGGCAACTTGCCTAACCCAGCCTCCGACGCTGCCCTTGCTGCTGTACGCACCACTGTGCACGCCACTGCAGCGAGCAGCTTCGCCACCGACCTGCTCGCCGCGCTGGGCAACCAGCCGCGCAGCATATCGCCCAAATATTTTTACGACGCCCCGGGCTCGGCCTTGTTCGACCGCATTTGCGAGCTGCCCGAGTACTATCCCACGCGCACCGAGCTGGGCATTTTGCAGAGCAACGCAGCGGCCATCGCCCAGCACCTGGGCCCGCAGGCCGATATCGTCGAGTTTGGCGCGGGTTCACTGCTGAAAGTGCGTGTGTTGTTGGAGGCTTTAGAAGCCCCCGCGCGCTACGTGCCGCTCGACATTTCAGGCGAGCACCTGCATGCCGCCTGCGCTGCACTGCGGGCCGACTACCCCGGCCTGCGTGTCGAGCCCGTGGTGGCCGACTACACCCAGGCCTATGCGCTGCCTGCGCGTTTGCCCAGCGCTGGCCAGCGTGTGGGCTTTTTCCCTGGCTCCACCTTGGGCAACTTTACGCCTGCCGAGGCGCTATTGTTTTTGCAGCACGCTGCGCAGGCCCTGCGCGGCGGAGCGCTGCTTTTAGGGGTCGATTTGGTGAAAGACCCGGCCCTGCTGCACGCCGCCTACAACGACGCAGCGGGCGTGACCGCCGCCTTTAACCTCAACCTTTTGGCCCGCGCCAACCGCGAGCTGGGTGCCAACTTTGTGCTGGCGCATTTTGCCCACGCGGCGTTTTACAACGCGCCGATGCAGCGCATCGAAATGCATTTGCAAAGCCGCCAGCGCCAGCAGGTGGGCCTGTGTGGCCAGGTGTTTACGTTGGAAGAGGGCGAAACCCTGCACACTGAAAATTCGTATAAATTCACCCGCAGTGGCCTGCACGCGCTGGCCGAGCAAGCGGGCTTTCAGCCCGGCCCGGTGTGGACCGATGCACAGCAACATTTCAGCCTGCATTGCCTGCAGGCCCCTGTTTGAACGGCCAAGTCAAGAGCAAATTGAGGAGCAGAACATGAAAGCCATTTGGAACGGCGCCGTCATTGCGCAAAGCGAACACACCGTGGTGCTTGAGGGCAACCACTATTTCCCTGCAGACTCGCTCGCACGCGAGTTCGTCAGCTTTAGCAACCACAAAACCACCTGCCCCTGGAAAGGCCAGGCCAGCTACTACTCGCTCTTGGTTAATGGCGAGATGAACACCGACGCCGCTTGGTACTACGCCGAGCCCAAACCCGAGGCCGAAGACATTCGCGGCCATGTGGCCTTTTGGAAGGGCGTGCAGGTGCTGGCCTGATGCCCGTACCCGACGACTGGCAAGCGCCGGTGTGGACGCCCGCGCAGCAAGTGCAGGCGGCGCTGCAAGCCCACGCCTATGCCGTGCTGCGCCCGCAAGATGTGAGCGCGCTCTCAGGCTGCACGCTGGCCGAGCTGAACGCCTTAAACGACAGTTGGAACCAGCTCGCTCCCGACCATTACCTCAAAGACGGCGGCCACTACCGCCACCGCCGCCACGCCTGCTTTACCCTGCAAGGCGAGCGCCTCACGCCCCTGCCGCAGCGCGCCCACTGGCAGCCGCTGGAATACAACGCCCTGCACGGCGGCATGCAGCGCTGGTTTGAACCCATGCAGGGCAGTGTGCTGGCCCAGCCCGTTTGGCCGCGCTTGCTGGTTTGGCTGGGCAAGGTCTGCAGCGCGCAAGTGCGGCAAGCGCCGCAAACTGCGCCAGTTGCCCAGCCCCATACCGAGCTGGGTGCAGGGCTTGATGATGGAGGGAGCCTTGGCCCATGGTTTGTCGAAGCCCACCAGTTTCGCATCGACACCCAAGGCGGCATTGGCCGCCCCACGCCCGAAGGCGCGCACCGCGACGGCGTGGACTTTGTCGCCGTCTTTATGGTCGGCCGCAGCGGCATCAAGGGCGGCGAAACCCGCGTCTTCGAAGCCGCCGGCCCCCACGGCCAACGCTTCACCTTAAGCGAGCCCTGGAGCCTGCTGCTGCTCGACGACGCACGCGTCATCCACGAGTCCACCCCCATCCAACCGCTGGCCGACGCGGGCCACCGCGACACCTTGGTTATTACACTGCGTCGGGGTGGATTTCAGGGAGCTTGAAGGGGCTTGAAGCGGCTAAAAGGCGCTGGAAAGCTCATGGAATATGCGTTAGCAGCTATTATTTTTGTAGCTAATGATCTTCTACCTAGGGCTGGCTTTCACCGAGCTGGTGCAACCAGGTTTCAGCCTTAAAGCCGACCGTTAAAAGCCCTGCAGGCCATTGCACCACCGGCCGCTTGATCGCGCTGGGCTGGGCCAGCATCAGGGCCTTGGCGCTGGCCGCGTCGTGCACCGCGGCTTTGGCATCGTCGGGCAGCTTGCGCCAGGTCGTGCCCTGCCGGTTGAGCAAGGCCTCCCATCCGAGTTGCGCGATCCAGCCGTCGATCAAATCCAGCGGCACGCCCTGTTTTTTGAAGTCGTGGAACTGGTAGGCTAGGCCTTGGGCGCTGAGCCAGGCGCGGGCTTTTTTGACGGTGTCACAGTTGGGGATGCCGTAGAGAGTGGTCATATTGGGGGGGGCTGAAACGAAATGAGACACGAGAGTCACGCACAGGGCGAATGCGCCATTGTGCATCGCCGACAATGCGGCCTATGCAAACGCCTTCTTCCCCTTCACTCCCGAGACTGCTGCCCCAAACCCTGAGCGACTGGCTCGCCCATTGCGAGCGCCTGCATCCCCAAACCATTGAGCTGGGCTTGACGCGGGTGCGCGCCGTGGCGCAGCGCATGGGTTTGGCCCTGGGCTGCCCGGTCATTACCGTGGCGGGCACCAATGGCAAGGGCTCGACCTGCGCCATGTTAGAGGCCGTGCTCTTGCAAGCGGGCTACCGCACCGGGGTCTTCACTTCGCCGCATTTGGTGCATTTTGAAGAGCGCTGTCGCATTCACGGTGAGATTGCAAAAGCTACAGATTTTGTAGCGCACTTCGCAGAGGTGGAGAGCTCCAGGGGCGCAAAGCCTGTAGCGGGCGGTGCGCCAGAGGCAGAAATTTCGCTCAGCTATTTTGAGTTCACCACACTGGCGATTTTGCGTTTGATGCAGGCGTCCCAGCTCGACGTAGCTATCTTAGAAGTTGGCCTGGGCGGGCGGCTCGACGCGGTGAACATCGTGGACGCCGACTGCGCCATCATCACCAGCATCGACCTCGACCACATGGAGTTTTTAGGCCCCGACCGCGAGCGCATTGGCTTTGAAAAGGCGGGCATTTTGCGAGCGGGCAGACCCGCCATCGTGAGCGACCCGGTGCCGCCGCAAAGCATCATCGACCACGCTGCCGCCATGGGTGCCGATCTGTGGCTGATGGGCCGCGACTACAACTTCTCGGGCGACAAGCTGCAATGGGGCTGGGCAGGGCGCGGCAGGCGGTTTGCAGGCATGGCCTACCCGGCGCTGCGCGGGGCCAACCAGCTCCTCAATGCCTCGGGTGTGCTGGCCGCGCTCACCGCGCTGCGCGAGCAGCTGCCGGTGACGGCGCAGGCCGTGCGCAATGGCATGGCCATGGTCGAGCTGCCGGGGCGCTTTCAAATCGTGCCCGGCCAGCCGACCTTGGTGCTCGACGTGGCGCACAACCCGCACGCTGTGGCGGCGTTGGCCCAAAACCTTGACGCCATGGGCTTTTACCCCAGCACGCACGCGGTGTTTGGCGCCATGGCCGACAAAGATTTGGCCAGTATGTTGGCGCGCATGGACCCGTTGGTAGACCACTGGTATTTTTGCGACCTGCCGACGCCGCGCGCTGCGACGGCGCAGGCTTTGCAAACGGCCTGGCAGCAGGCCAGCCCGCGCTGGGCCCAGCAGGCAGCGCGGGTGGGCGCGCCCACTGCGCAATGCCATGCCACGCCCGTGCTAGCGCTAGAGGCTGCCGTGGCTGCGGCTGACCCCGCTGATAGAATCGTGGTCTTTGGTTCCTTCTTCACCGTGGGGGCGATTTTGGAGCACGGAATCCCCCGCCTTCATGCCCAGCACCTCGCCTGAAATGCAGCCTCCATGCCGATCAAGAACCTGCTGAATTTTTCCTTCTTCAAAGCCTCGCCCCAAGACGCCGCCGCACCCTTGGGGCTGGCCGAAAGCGTGGAGCACATTCGCCAACGCGCCAAGCACCGTTTGATCGGCGCTGCGGTCTTGGTGTTGGTGGCGGTGGTGGGCTTCCCGCTGCTGTTTGACGCGCAACCGCGCCCAGTGTCGGTAGACATTCCGATGGACATCCCCGACAAAAACAAGCTCAAGCCCCTGGTGATTCCTGCCATGCCGCAAAGCGCTGCGCCCGCATTGCCCAAATTGCCCGCCGCCCCCGTGGCCCCTGAACTGCCCAATGTTTCTGCTGCGCCAACTGCGCCTGTTGCACAGACCCCTGCTGCCCAGGTGAGCGCTGCGGCCAGCCTAGACGCCAAAGAGCAAATGGTCAACCGCGCGCCAGAGGTAAAAACGCCCGAAACGCCCGCCAATAATGCGTTACCCGCTATTAAAAATGTAGCTAAACCGAAATTGGAAATGCCTGGCAAGCTGGTTGCAGTACCCAAGACCACCCCACCGGCTGCCGCGCCCCCGGTGGCCAAAGCCGCGATCCCCAGCACTTCTGACGATGGCCGCAAAGCCCAGGCTTTGCTAGAGGGCAAAGAGATGCTGCCACCTGCTTCCGTAGCTGCAGAAAGCGCAGACCGCTACGTCGTGCAAGTGGGCGCTTTTGCCGACGCCACTAAGGCCCGCGAGACGCGTTTGCGCGTGGAACGCGCGGGCCTGAAAACTTATACCCAAGTGGCCGAGACCAAAGACGGCAAGCGCATTCGGGTGCGCGTGGGTCCCTACGCCAGCCGGGTCGAGGCCGACAAAGCGGCCAGCAAGATCAAAGGCCTAGACTTGCCTGCGGCGATTTTGACGCTCTAGGTATGGCCACGCTGGACTGGTTCATGCTCGGCGTGCTGGCGCTGTCTGCAGCTTTGGGTTTGTGGCGCGGTTTGGTCTACGAGCTGCTCTCGGTGCTGGCTTGGATCGCGGCGATTATTTTGGCACCCTGGTTTGCGCCGCAGGCCGCAGCTTGGTTGCCGTTGCAGGGCACAAGCGAGTCGCTGCGCTATGCGGCGGGTTTTGTCGCGGTATTTGTGGCCACGGCTTTTGCCGGTGGCTTGCTGGCCTGGTTGGCCAAGAAGATGGTGTCTGCCGTGGGCCTGGGCCCGGTTGACCGTTTGCTCGGCGCGGCCTTTGGCCTGGTGCGCGCGCTGGTGCTGCTCTTGGCTCTGGCCGTGGTGGTGGGCATGACGGCGCTGCGCAGCACGGCGGCCTGGCAGGCCAGTGTGGGCGCAGGGGTGTTGCAGGCCGCGCTCAAGGGCATCAAGCCGGTAGTGCCGCAAGATTTTGGAAAATACCTTCCCTAGCGAATGCGCTGGGGAAGTACAGAAAGTACAGCATGTGTGGAATCGTCGGCGTTGTCAGCAACGCACCTGTGAACCAGCTCATTTATGACGCGCTCTTGCTCTTGCAGCACCGCGGCCAAGACGCGGCGGGCATCGTCACCCAGCTGGAGCGCAAGTTTTTTATGCACAAGGCCAAGGGCATGGTGCGCGACGTGTTTCGCACCCGCAATATGCGCGCGCTGCCGGGCAATTGCGGCCTGGGCCAGGTACGCTACCCCACCGCGGGCAATGCCTACAGCGAAGAAGAGGCACAGCCTTTTTACGTCAACGCGCCCTTTGGCATTGTGTTGGTGCACAACGGCAACCTCACCAACGCGCAGGCCTTGAAGAGCGAGCTGTTCGTGACCGACCACCGCCACATCAACACCGAGAGCGACTCCGAAGTGCTGCTTAATGTGTTGGCCCACGAACTCGAAAAGTCCACCCGTGGCTTGGCGCTCAAACCCGAAGACGTGTTTACGGCGGTGCGCAACCTGCACCTGCGCGTGCGCGGCTCCTACGCCGTGGTGGCCTTGATTGCGGGCCACGGCCTGATGGCCTTTCGTGACCCGCATGGCATTCGCCCGCTGTGCATGGGCCGTGGCAAAGACGGCGCGGTGGTGATCGCCAGCGAGTCGGTGGCGCTGGAGGGCACGGGCCATGTGTTTGAGCGCAACCTCTTGCCCGGCGAGGCGGTGTTTATTGACTTGCAGGGCGAGGTATACGCGCAGCAGTGCGCGGCCCAACCCCAGCTCAACCCCTGTATTTTTGAGTTTGTGTATTTGGCCCGGCCCGACTCGGTGATTGACGGCATCTCGGTCTACCAAGCGCGTTTGAACATGGGTGAGACTTTGGCCAAGCGCGTAGTCTCGACCGTGCCGCCCAATGAGATCGATGTGATCATTCCCATTCCCGAGTCGAGCCGCCCTAGCGCGACGCAATTGGCGCATTTGCTGGGCATTCCCTACCGCGAGGGTTTTGTGAAAAACCGCTATGTGGGCCGCACTTTCATCATGCCGGGGCAGTCGGTGCGCAAAAAATCGGTGCGGCAAAAACTCAACGTGATTGCCAGCGAATTCAAGGGCCGCAATGTGCTCTTGGTAGACGACTCCATCGTGCGCGGCACCACCTGCAAAGAGATCGTGCAAATGGCCCGCGATGCTGGGGCGCGCAAGGTCTACATGGCCAGCGCCGCGCCGCCGGTGCGCTTTCCCAACGTCTACGGCATCGACATGCCCAGCTCGGAAGAGCTGGTAGCGCATGGCCGCACGGTCGAAGAGATTCGCCAACTGATTGGCTGCGACGCGCTGATCTACCAAGACGTAGACGCCATGAAGCGAGCGATTGGCGCGCTCAACCCGGCGATCAGCGACTTTGACGCATCCTGCTTTGACGGCGTATACGTGACCGGCGACATCAGCAGCGCCGACATTGCCCGCCTGAACCAAGGCCGCGCGGCGCAGCAAGAGGGCGAGGAAGACACCTCGCGCTTGGCACTGCCGAACGTGTAGTGACCGATTTATGGAATAAAGCTATGACACATTCAGCACCCCCAGCGCTACCCGAAGGCTTGCACATCGACACACTGGCTGTGCGCGCCGCCGTGCCGCGCAGCCAATACGGTGAAAACTCCGAGGCCTTGTACTTGACCACTGGCTATGTGCAACCCAGCGCGCAGGCCTCTGCGGCACGTTTTGCGGGCCAGGAAGAGGGCTATACCTATGGTCGTAGCGGCAACCCCACGGTGAGCAGTTTGGAGCTGCGCCTGGCGGCTTTAGAGGGCACGCAGGCCTGTATGGCCACCTCGTCGGGCATGTCGTCCATCATGCTGATGCTGTTTAGCCTACTGAAGGCGGGCGACCATGTGGTGTTTTCGCAGTCGATGTTTGGCTCGACCATCAAGCTGATTGGCAGTGAGTTTGCGCGCTTTGGCGTGGAGTCCACCGTGGTGCCGCAAACCGACCTGGCGGCGTGGAAGGCCGCTGTGCGCCCCAGCACCAAACTGCTGTTTGCCGAGACGCCCACCAACCCGCTGACCGATGTGTGCGACATCGCCGCACTGGCCGAGATTGCCCACAGCGCGGGTGCTTTGCTGGCGGTAGACAATTGCTTTGCCACGCCCGCTTTACAGCGCCCGATGGTTTTTGGCGCCGACATCATCATGCACTCGGGCACCAAATATTTAGACGGCCAAGGCCGCGTGATGGCGGGTGCCCTGTGCGCTAGTGAAGAATTGGTCAAGGGCAAGTTCTTGCCGGTGATGAAAAACACCGGCATGGTGCTGTCGCCCTTCAATGCCTGGGTGGTGCTCAAAGGCTTAGAAACACTGGGCATTCGCATGGAGGCGCAGAGTGCGCGGGCACTCGCATTGGCGCAGTGGCTAGAGCAACATCCCCAGGTGGCGCGCGTCTACTACCCCGGCCTGCCCAGCCACCCGCAGCACGCGCTGGCCATGGCCCAACAGTCGGGCAAGGGCGGTGCGTTGCTCTCGTTTGATGTGAAGGCCAGCTCAGCCGAAGAAGGTCGTGCACGCGCCTTTCATGTGCTCGACAGTCTGCAGGTGCTCTCGCTGTGTACCAACCTGGGTGACACCAAGGGCCTGCTTACCCACCCGGCCAGCACCTCGCACGGCAAGCTGTCGGAAGCGCAGCGCCAAGCCGCGGGCATGGGCCAAGGCATGGTTCGCTTTGCGGTGGGCTTGGAACATTTTGACGACGTGAAGGCCGACTTGCTGCGCGGCCTCGATACTTTGAAAACGCTTTGAAGCCACCATGATCCGCACCCGTATTGCCCCTTCACCCACTGGCTTTTTGCACCTGGGCACCGCCCGCACCGCGCTGTACTCGTGGGCCTATGCGCGCCACCACGGCGGCCAGTTTGTGCTGCGCATTGAAGACACCGATGTGGCCCGCTCCACACAAGATTCGGTTGACCAAATCTTGGCCTCAATGCGCTGGTTGGGCCTGGACTACGACGAAGGCCCCGTCTACCAAATGCAGCGCCTGGAGCGCTATCAAGCGGTGGTGCAGCAGCTCATTGCACAGGGCCAAGCCTATTACTGTTACAGCACGCCTGAGGAACTAGAAGCTACGCGCGAAGCCAAGCGTACCAAGGGTGAAAAAACCCTGTACGACGGGCGCTGGCGGCCCGCTGCAGGCAAAGTCTTACCACCTATTCCGCAAGGCGTGCAGCCCGTGGTGCGCTTTTGCAATCCGCCCGATGGCGAAGTGACTTGGAACGACTTGGTCAAAGGCCCCATCACCATCAGCAACCGCGAGATTGACGATCTCATCATCGTGCGGCAAGACGGCATCCCGACCTATAACTTTGCCGTGGTGGTGGACGACTGGGACATGCGCATCAGCCATGTGTTCCGGGGCGATGAACACATCAACAACACGCCATGGCAGATCAATATTTTTAACGCGCTGGGCGCGCCGCTGCCACAGTTTGGCCACTGCCCGGTGATCTTAGGCGACGACGGGCAAAAGCTCTCTAAGCGGCGCGGCGCGGTGAGCGTCACCGCCTACGAAGACGCTGGTTATTTACCCGAAGCCATGCTTAACTACCTGGCCCGCCTGGGTTGGAGCCATGGCGACGAAGAGTTGTTTAGCCGTGCGCAAATGGTGGCTTGGTTTGACGGCAGCCATTTGAGCAAAAGCCCCGCACAGTGGGACCCAGCCAAGCTGCTGTGGGTGAACGCGTACTACATCAAACATGCCAGCGACGAGCGCTTGGCCAGCCTGGTGCAAGCCCAATTGGCCAACCGTGAGTCGACCCTGGCCGTGCCCGCCGATGCGCGCTTGCAAGCCATTTGCGCCTTGTTCAAAGACCGCTGTGAAACCACGGTAGCTTTGGCGGCTTGGGCCGCTAAGTTTTACACCGATGTGCAGCCTGACGCCATTGAAAAAGCCCAGCATGTTACCGACGCCGTGCGCCCCGCGCTAGCGGCCTTGGCCGACAAGCTCAGCGCATGTGCTTGGGACAAAGTAGCCATTGGTGCGGTCATTAAAGAGGTGCTGGCCGCCCACGGCTTCAAAATGCCGCAACTGGCCATGCCGGTGCGGGTTTTGATTTTGGGCACGGCACAAACCCCCTCGCTCGACGCGGTGCTGGCTTTGTGTACGCGCGAGCAAGTTTTAGCGCGCTTGCAAACGGCCTGACGCGAAGGCCGTAAAATTCAGGCTATAATTCAAGGCTCAGGAATACGCGGGGGTATAGCTCAGCTGGGAGAGCGCTTGCATGGCATGCAAGAGGTCATCGGTTCGATCCCGTTTACCTCCACCACGTATGTTTGAGTCGGAAGTTAAGAAGTTAAGTTCCAAGGTTTTGACCCTATCGTCTAGAGGCCTAGGACATTACCCTTTCACGGTAAGTACCGGGGTTCGAATCCCCGTAGGGTCGCCAGTTTGACTGGCATTGCTGCTACACAAAATGTAGCAGCACGCTATCAGGAGTGGTAGTTCAGTTGGTTAGAATACCGGCCTGTCACGCCGGGGGTCGCGGGTTCGAGTCCCGTCCACTCCGCCAGCATGTAAAAAGCCGATGCCAATTCATATTTGCATCGGCTTTTTCTTTGTGTTCACTGCTTTGCAGTAAAGCCCAACTGCTTTCAACTAGGCCTTGCAATCCAATAAAAATTGGCCGAAGAACGCCGTGAGTTCCTCATGTGCGCCCAGCGGCAGCACATTCGCCACATACTGGTCAGGCCGCACGACCACCATCGCACCTTGGGCGCGGTCGATGCCTCGCAAATCAAAAATGTCTTGGTTGTTTTTGAAGTCGGGGCAAAAAACTTTTTCGTAATCGATAAGACCTAAGCGCCCTTTGCGGGGCACCAGCAGAGCGGGCAGCTCTTCGACGTTGAGTTCACGGTGGCCTTGCTGAAACACGGCCCGCAGGTCGATCACGCTGTCGATGTCGGCCCCCTGGGGCGTGAAGCGGCGCACGGGCGACTTTGGCGCATCGGCCAAGAAGCTGGCCAGCGCGCGCAGTTGCTGCCCACTGGCGTCGGCAAAAGCGTAAATGCGCCAAGCGCCGTCGGCCCGCGCGGCATGGCCCAGCTGCATGGGTTTGGCGTCGGCCAAGCGCAGCACCGGCGCAGAGTGAAAGCGCATGCCAATCGTGAAGCCCGTGGCCAGGGCTTGGTGGGTGGCTGCTGCGGTGAGCACCGTGGGCGGCGCATGGCGCGCGCCGTAGTGTGTGGACACGCCCGCCGTGTAGCGGCCCGACTTCACAAAATAGGCCTGCAGCTCTTGTGGGTCTACGCCGCCCAGCTCGGGGTGCTTCGGGTCTTTGGGCGGCGAGGCCATGATCTTCGACCACTCTTTGTCAAAGTCGATCAAACCCTGCGCAATCGCTTGGCGCTCGGTGGTGTAGGTGCGCAGCAGCTCGGGCTTGGCGCGGCCTTCGAGCACGCTGGCCAGCTTCCAACCCAGGTTGAAGCTGTCTTGCATCGACACATTCATGCCCTGGCCTGCTTTGGCGCTGTGGGTGTGGCAGGCGTCACCGGCAATGAAGACCCGTGGCAGGCGCGAGGCGGCTTGCTCAGCGGGCACGTCGTCAAAGCGGTCGGTGACGCGCTGGCCCACTTGGTAGACCGCAAACCAGGCCACGCTTTGCACGTCGAGCGTGTAGGGGCGTAGCACGCGCTGGGCGATGGCAATCACTTTGTCTTGCGTGTATTTCGCGCGCAAACCATCGCGTTCGTTCGGGTCGATCTCGCCCAAGTCTACATACAGGCGCACCAGGTGGCCACCCTCGCGCGGAATGAGCAAAATATTGCCTTCGTCGGCGGACTGAATCGCCGCCTTGAGCCGAATGTCGGGAAAGTCGGTCACAGCCAGCATGTCCACCACGCCCCAAGCGTGGTTGGCAAAGTCGCCGCGCAGCTGGGCACCAATGGCGCTGCGCACCCCGCTGCGGGCGCCGTCGCAGCCCACTACGTATTGGGCACGCACCGTTTTCTCTGCGCCGCTGGCCGCGTCGCGCAAAGTCACGCGCACCGGGTGTTCGCCGGCTGGCTCCACGCTCAGCGAGGCGAACTCCAACCCGTAGTCGGCCTCCATGCGCGAGGGCGACTGGCGCATGTAGTCCAGCAGGTACTGCTGCAAGCGCGCTTGGTTGACAATCAAATGCGGCATCTCTGACAAGCCGTCTTCCACGTCTTGCACGCGGCCGGTGCGTGCGATGCGCGAGCGGTCTTGCGCAGCGGGGCGCCAAAACACTGTCTCGTTGACCCAATAGGCCTCCCGCATCAGCTTTTGCCCTAAGCCAAAAGCCTCAAACATTTCTACGGTACGACAGGCTACGCCATCGGCTTGGCCAACTTGTAGCGGGCCGTCGCGCCGCTCCACCAAGCGTGTGCTAATGCTGGGGAAATTGGCGAGCTGCGCCGCCAGCAGTGTGCCTGCAGGACCACTACCGATGATGAGTACGTCTACCGTCTCGGGCAGGCTGCTTGTGCGCTTCAGGGCACTGGGCGCGGCTTCACGGATGTCGGGGTCACCCGGTGCATAGCCATTCAAATAAAACTGCATCTTGTCTCCTTGGCTTGTGGCCTGCGCGTTGGGCCTAGCGCAGGGTGTAAGGGTTTAGTCGAGGCTGATGTTTTTGCGCTTGACCAGTTCTTCGTAAATTTTGCCTTTGGCTTGCGCGTTTTGCAGAATCTGCTCGGGCGTCCAGGTAATGGTTTCAAAGGCAAAGGTGTCAAAGCGCGCTTTCACATCGGGGTCGGCCAGTACCTTGAGCACGTCAGCGTGGATCTTGGCCTTCACGTCGGCAGGAAGGCCTTTGGGCGCGAGCAAAGACACAAAAGAGTTGACTTCCAAGCCCGCTGGGCCACCTGCCTCGGCCATGGTCGGCACATTGGGCATTTGCGGCACGCGCTTGGCCGCTGCAACGGCGATGTAGCGCAACTTACCCGCTTTAAAAATCGCTTGGCTAGACGGCAAGCTGCCAAAGCTCCACTGCAAGTCGCCCGCCGCCACGGCGGTGAAGAGTTGCGAGGTCTCGCGGTAGGCCACATGCGTCATGTCAATGCTGCTCAGCAACTCCAGCTGCTCGCCGCCCAAGTGGCCTGGGCTGCCAATGCCCCAGGAGCCAAAGTTAACCTTGCCCGGCGCAGCCTTGGCCGCAGCGATCAGGTCTTTCATGTTTTGCCACTTGGAATCAGTTGGTACCGCCAAGAAGAAGGGTGTGCGAAACAACGGCGCTACCGGGTCAAAGTTGTTCAGCGTTACATAGCCCTTGGTTTTGTAGAGCAGGGGCAAGGCGGCCAAATGCTCGCTGTCAAACTGCACCAAGGTGTAGCCGTCGGCCGGGGCGCGTTGGGTCGCGTCGATGGCAATAAAGCCGCCGCCACCGGGTTTGTTGGTAATCAAGACGGGTTGGCCCCAGAGCTTAGCGAGCTTCTCGCTCACCTGGCGCAACACCGCGTCTGGGCCGCTGCCTGCGGCGAATGCAGTGACGATGGTCACAGGCTTGCTCGGGAAGCTGCTGGGCTGCGCCGCTGCGGGAAGGCACAGGGCAGCGCTGGCGGCCACAACGAGAGAGGCGAGGTGTAGGGTTTTCAAAATGGTCTCCTAAGGGTATTGGGTAGCAGTTTGCACTATCGGCCACTCCAACTATTGCGTCAAAGCCAAATACGCAATACTTTGCATATTGTTTTAATATACTGCACATGGCCAAACTCGACCTCGACTGGCTCGGCATCTTTGTCGAGATCTACAAAACCCAAAACGTCTCGCGCGCCGCAGAGCGCCTGGGCATCGAGCAGGCCAGCGCCAGCATTGCGCTGGGCAAACTGCGCCGCCATTTTGACGACCCGCTGTTCACCCGTACCTCGCTCGGCATGGTGCCCACGCCCCGAGCGCAGACCATCTACCCCGACCTGGCCGAGGCGCTTGCGCGCATCGAAAAGGCGCGCGGCGGCCGCGAAGCCTTTGCACCCCAAGAGGCGCAGCGCGTGTTTCGCCTGTGCATGACCGACATCAGCGAGGTCGTGCTGCTGCCGCGCCTCATCAACCACTTGCAAATCACCGCGCCGGGGTTGGTCATCGAGGCTGAGAAAATCTCACCCGACAGCCGCCGACGCCTAGAGTCTGGCGAGGCCGACCTGGCCGTGGGCTTTACGCCTGATTTAGAAGCGGGCTTTTACCAACAAGCCCTGTTTGCGCAAGACTTCGTATGCCTGGCCTCGGCAGACCACCCTCGACTGCGCAGCAAGCTCAGCCTGCGCGCCTTCTTGGCCGAAGGGCATATTGTGGTGAGCACCTCGGGCACCGGCCACTCCATCGTTGACAAGGTGCTTGCTAAGCACAAGATTGAACGCCGGGTGGTGCTGCGCGTGCCCAGCTTTTTAGGCGTGGCCCGCATCGTCGCGCAAACCGAGTTTGTGGTCATCGTGCCCCGGCTCTTGGGCGAGGCACTGGCCCAGCAAGAGCGGGTGCGCCTGCTAGAACCCCCCGTGGCCTTGCCGCCTTACAAGGTCAAACAGCATTGGCACGAACGCTTCAACGCCGACGCCGGCAATATGTGGATGCGCAAGACCATGGCGGAGTTGTTTGCCAACTTCAACGTGCGTTAGCGGGCGATTGCTTCTGCTAACGTTTCTGTTAATGCTACTTAATTTATAGCTGCCAACGCATATTCGGCGGGCTTCTCCAGCCAATTTAGCACTTCGTCCACGCGCGCCCGCCAGCCCGGCTCGCCCAGCATCCAGTGCGCGTGTTGCGGGTGCTCGCGGTAGTCGAGCTGATTGCCATACCAAGTCGCCATGGCGCGGCTCACGCCGATGGGAATGATGTGGTCTTGAGCGCCCGCCAAGGCCAGCAGCGGGCAGCGGATGCGCTCACGCGCTACGCGGTTGCTGCCAGCCAAATTGAGCGCGCCAAACCCTAGCTGGTAGGCCACTCGGCCCGACTCAGCTTGCAGGGCGCTTTGCTGTTCGGCCTGTTGTGCAGCGGGCAGGGCGTTGAAGAGCAGATGCTGGGCCTCCCAGGGCGCGAGGCGGAAGCTTTTGCGCCACAGGGCCCAGCGCGCAAAATGCCGCGCCAGCCCGGGCAGCATGACGGGGCGCAGTGCAAACACAGGCGCAGGCGCCGCGCTGTTGACCAGCACCGCTGCCGTCAAGGGCACCAGCGCAGCCACTTGCTGGGCGATCAAACCGCCCATCGAATGGCCCACCACGATGGGTTTGGGCCAAGGGCGCAGGGCTTGCACTACGGAGTCGGTGTACTGGGCTATGCCCAGGCCGCACAGCGAGGCTTCGGCAGCGCCCTTGGCATGGCCAGGTAGGGTGAGCGCCGTGCAGGTGTAGCCCTTGGCCTCAAAGCGCGGCTTCCAGTGGCTCCAGACCCCGGCTTGGCTCCACATGCCGTGCACAAAGAACACCTGCGGCTTGGCCATCAAGCGCCTCGCACATGGGCGGGGCCAAGGGTTGTGGCCGCCGTTTTGTAGCCCGCCTTGCGGCCCTGTGGCGGTTGGCCGATGTCAATGCCTGCGCTGCGCAGGTCGGCCTTGAGCTCGTTGCGCAGGGCCCGGTAGTCCACCTCCATGGCATGGCGCTGGCCGCCTTCAAACGCAAAATGCGGGTGCTCCATTTCGTGCTGCACCGCCGCTGGCATATTGGCCGGGCGCTGGTAGCGGCCCAGCATTTCCATGCAGGCCAAACGCGCTTGGTAGTCGGCCAGGGGCCAGATGCAACCCAGGGGCTGGAACAGTCCAATAAAGTACATGTTGGCATACTGCGCGTGCATCATCTTGCGGTACAGCGGCACCTTGGGCAGGTGCTGAAAGTCGATCAAATTCTTGTCAAAAAACGGGAAACTGGTCCAAAAGCCGGTGCAGGCGCAAATGATGTCAAAGGCCTCGCGGCTGCCATCGACAAATTCCACCTCGTTGCCATCTAAGCGCGCAATGCCGGGGCGCGGCGCAATGCGGCCATGGCGCACATAGTCGAGCAAATCAGAGTTGAGCGTGGGGTGGTGGCTGAGCGGCGGGTGGGTGTTTTCCAACAGGCCATATTGCTTGTACGGGCCTTGCATCAGGCGCAGCAATTTGCCCAGCACCCATTGGCGCACGCGCTTGGGTGCCCAGTGGCTGGCCGCAGCAAATACGTCCGAGGGTTGGCCAAAAATAAACTTCGGAATGAACCATTGCGGATTGCGCATCGACATGCGCACCGTGCCCGCCACTCGCGCCGACTCCACGGCCACGTCGCAGGCCGAATTGCCGCCGCCTATCACCAAGACCCGCTTGCCACGCCAAGAATCGTCTACGCCTTTGAAGTCGTGCGAGTGCATGAAGTTGCCGCTGAAGCTACCGGGGTATTCGGGGTATTTGGGGTTCCAGTGATGGCCGTTGGCCACCATCAGCACGTCAAAAATTTGCGTCTGCGCTTGGCCTGCGGCGTCGGTGTAAGCCACTTGCCACAGACCGTCGGTTTGGCGCGTGACCTGGCCCACGCTGCAGCCAAAACGGATGTGCTCTATCACCCCAAAGTGGCTGGCGTAAGACTCAAAATAGCTCTGCAACTGGCGGTGGTTGGGGTAGTCGGGGTAGTGCGCGGGCATGGGGAAGTCTTCGTACTCCGACCACACTTTGGAGCTGATGATGTGGGTGTT
>CANFOR010000028.1 GCA_947448675.1 Betaproteobacteria bacterium | reverse complement strand
TCTACTCGAACGAAGTTGTTCACAGAGGCGGTGAGCTTTGCTAGCCCAACTTTGGCGATAGTTTCGGACTCGTCAATCCCGTTTTCAGAGACGACGAAGATCATAGATTTGTGACAGTGTCTGCAGACGCAGAAGGCCTCATACCAGTTCTGCCACCTGTGTTGCGGTTCGATCTTTGTGCTCGCAAGCAAATCGAAGGTGATCTTTGTGGCTGTGCAGCGCGGGCAGTCTGTGACGAGTTCGGACATGTTGTATTCGGTATGGATGTGGATGGGCGGTTCTTCAGCGGCCTAACGTTGGCGATGACCAGCGCACAGCAATTGCTGCGTAGCAGCCATCTGATGCTGTGTGTCTGAGTCGATCAACATGTTAAACCTGCCTTCCCTAGCCGTATGGCATGAGTTCCATTGAATTGGGTAAAGTGCGCGGCGTTTCCGCGCCGTCAATCGACCAAAGATCCAACCCGGCCAACAGGCCGTCCTGTTCAAAGACAAAGGCACCAAATAAATTTCCACGCGTGTCTTTCCATTGGTAGTCGCCCAAGACGTGCATTCGAAAATCTTTCGGTCGCCTTCCCTCAACGGAAGGATCAATGCTCGCGCAACCACAAGGGCAGCGTGAAAAGACACGCGCTCCACTGAGCTGCGCAAGGTACGGAGGCGCGTCGAGATTGCCGTTCTGTAGCATCCAACTAATAAGACTCCGCTCCTCCGCCGTGAGCTCGCGGTCGTCAAGGATAGGTTCGCTTGCGTGTGCCATCGCCAAAGCTTTCAACTTGATATAGACCGCAAAAATGCGGAATAACATGGACAAGTGGTCATGGCCTGCGCCTCTTTAGCTACAGTCAAGTGATTGATTCTTATGAATTTTCGACAGTATGCGGCTTCATTTCTACCTACTAACAAACCATGAAAACCTGCAATTTTGCAGTTTAACATCGGACTCACTTTCGCAGCCAGGCCTTCTTCCCCACCACCGCAGTCGACTTGTCTGATGGGCTAGATGCGAAAGCGTTTGCAGGCGTTTGCAGGCCGAATTTTCAGGCCGTTGTTTTAGCTTGTTCCTTTAGCCTGCCACCAAGCTGTGTGCGGCCAATACTGCCCGCCAGGCCGCGAGCTTGCGGGCAAAGCTCCAAGCCGCATTGGCCGGGCTGGTGGAGGGCAGTTTGTGCACCGCCAAACCATCGACTGGGGGCGCATGCTGAAAGCTCAGCGCACCGTTGTGCGCAATGGCCCGCAGCTGCGGGCAGGCCAAGCGCAGCGTGGCAATATCGTTGGCTACAGGCTTGCGAATGGTGCTGTCGAGGCTGCCCGCGCGCTCGCAACTGGCGTACACGTCCCACAGGCCCAGGCCTTTACGGAGCAAGCAGGCGCTACGGATTTCATAGCTGCTTACGCTGGATAGCTGCGCCTCTTCAGGCCAAATGGCTGCCAAAATGCGCCAAAAATCATTGCGCGGGTGGGCGTAATACTGCTGCGCTGCCAGCGAGGCCGCACCCGGAAAGCTGCCCAGCACCAGCAGCACGCTTGCGCTGGAAATCACGGGGGGCAGGCCTATTTGCCGTGCTGTGGTGTGGCTTTGCATGCTAGGCAAATATGCAGCCAGGTTTAAGCCTGTAGAAGTTTTTTCATGCGCGGCAATGTTTCTTGCACATTCATGGTGGTGGCCTGCGCTAATTCCGTGAGGCTGATGCCGCGCAAATCGGCCAGCACCTGGGCAATGCGCGGCAACTCACCAGGCGCATTGCGGCCTTGGGCTTGGCCTCCTGCGCGCTGTGCGGCGCTGCGGTAGAGCCATTGCGGCGGGATGTCGGGTGCGTCGGTCTCCAGCACGATCGCGTTCAGCGGCAGGCTCGTGGCCAAGCGGCGCAATTGGGTGGCGCGTTCATAGCTCAGCGCGCCGCCAAAACCGAGTTTAAAACCCAGGTCGATAAACGCATGGGCTTGTTGCAGCGAGCCGTTAAACGCATGGGCAATGCCGCCACTTATTTTGACTTCGCGCAGGTATTTGAGCAAGCGGTCGGCAGAGCGGCGCACATGCAAAATGGCGGGCAACTGGTGGTGCTTGGCGAGTAAAAGTTGGGTACGGTAAAACTGCTCTTGCTTGAAACGCATTGCAGAGTTGCACAGCGCTGGGACAAAAAAATCCAAACCAATTTCACCCACAGCCACCAGGCGGGCGTCGTCCGCATGGCTTTGCAGCGCGTCGTCTAACGCCTGCAGATCGATCACATCGGCTTGTGGCACAAACAGTGGGTGGACGCCAAGGGCATAGAAGTCTGGGCCTTCATGGGCCAGGTCGCGCACCGTTTGCCAATTGGCTTTTTCTACCGCTGGAATAATGCAGTGCGCTACATTTTTGCTAGCTGCATACGCACGCACAGTGCGCCTTTCGGGCCCATTGATTGGGCCAAACTCGGACGCATCGAGGTGGCAATGGCTGTCGATCCACAGCATGGTGGGGGTGCGGCCTTACTGCTCTAGTACCAAGCGCAATTGCACCGCAGGCTGGGGGCTTTGGCGGCTCGCTTGCAGGTGGCCGCTGCCGATGCGGCTGAGGTCGGCGCTCCAGCCGGGGGCATCAGCGGCTTGGCCGCGCAGCCACTGGAAGAGTGCGGGCAGGGGAATCGCTGCGCCGGTGAGTTGCTCTAGCAGCTCGTCGATAGTGGCGAAGCGGCGGGTGCTTGCGTTGGTCGTCAGTTCGGCGCTGCCCGGGCTCCATTGCACGCGTGCTGCCGTACTGCCCAGCGGGGTAGTCAGCAGGAGTTGGCCGCTGTTTGCATTGCCTTGCAGCTCAAAACCTGCTGATAAAAACTGCGGCGGGTTGGAGTCGACTTGCAGGCTTAAGCGTCCACTCCAAATGGTTTTTTCAGTGTCATTTTGAGTGGTATTTTGGCCTGAAGGCCGCGCCAAACCTGCGCAGCCAGCTACAAAAAATGTAGCGGCTAGGCAGAGCAGTGCGAACCTTAAACGCATTTATAGCTTGACGCGCAAACGCTTCAAAGTGGCCTGCAGGGTTTCATTGTCGGCGCTTTGCTGCGCGCCTTCTTTCCACACCGCTGTGGCGCGATCACGCTGGCCTAGGCTCCACAACACCTCGCCCAAGTGAGCGGCAATTTCAGGGTCGGGCTTGGCCTTGTAGGCGGCCTCTAACAGGCGCAAGGCTTCGGCCCCGTTGCCCAAGCGAAACTCGACCCAAGCCAGGCTGTCGCTGATGAAGGGGTCGCCCGGCGCGTATTGCAGGGCTTTTTGAATCAAGGTCTTGGCCTCGGGCAGGCGCAGATTGCGCTCGGCCAGCGAGTAGCCTAGGGCGTTGTAGGCATGCGGAAACTCGGGTTTGAGCTGCATCACTTGGCGCAGCAGGCCCTCCATTTCGCTCAGGCGGTCGAGCTTCTCGGCCAGCATGGCTTGGTCGTAGAGCAGGTCGCTGTCTTGTGGTTCTTTGGCAATCGCCTGGGCTAGCAGGTCGTAGGCCGCGGGGTATTGTTTGGCGTCGCGCAGCAACTGCACTTCGGCATTGAGTTTGGCGCGCGTGTCTTCAGGGCCGCGCTCGGGCAGGTCGGTAATGAGTTTGCGCGCGTCCTGCATGCGGCCTTGCTTGGCCAGCAGGGCTGCGCGGCGGCTTTGTGTGCTGATCAAAGCTTGCGGGTCTTCTATTTTGTCGAGCCAGGCGCTGGCCTGGGGCAGGTTGTTGCGCTTCTCGGCAATTTGCGCCAACACCAAATAGGCTTGCGTTAAACCGCGTGCGCGTTCTTCGGCTTGCTGTTGGGTGGCCAGTTCGACGTAGCGCTTGAGCGAAGCCTCGGCCGATGCCAATTGGTCGCCCTGCATTTGCAGCGAACCCAGCACCAGCCAGGCTTCGGGGTAGTCGGGTTTGCTCTGCGTGACAGCTTGCAGCTGCGCGCTCGCCTCACTGTAGCGCTGGGCGTCGAGCAGGCTGCGCGCATAGGCCATGCGCACTTCAATTTGCGGTTTGCTGGCAAGGTATTTTTGCAGCAAGGCTTCGGCTTGCGGTTGCTTGGGGCCGAGCATTTCCAGCGCCAGCAGGGCCGGGCCTTGGTCGGCGGCGTCGGCGGCTTGGCCACGTTGCACGGCTTCGAGTGCGCCTGCCGCGTCGCCTGCAGCCCAGCGCATGCGGCCAGCGCTGGTCCAGGCCGTGGCGGCGGTGGCGGTGGGTGCAAAGTAATCGGCCAAAGCCTGCTCAACCAAGGCGGCAGCGGCTTTTTTGTCTGTCACTGGCGCATAGCTGCGCGGGACCATGGCAATGGCCAAGGCGCGTTCGGTTGCGGGGGCCATGGCCAGCTCGGTTTTGAGCGGCTCTAGGGTTTCAGGAATGCGGTTGAGCGCCACCAAAATTTGTAGCACGTAGCGGTTGGCCTCGCGCGACTGGGGCTGCGCCGCCTTCCAGGCCTTGGCCGCCTGCAGCGCAGAAAAGCCCGAGCGCGATTGCAAGGCGGTGTCGACGGCACGCTGGTAGAGCGCAGCATCATTGGTTTTGCGCGCCGCGTCGAGCAAGAGCGAAAAGCCGGTGCCGGGCTCGCCGGTGCGCAGAGAGATTTCGCCAATCAAGAGTTCGTAGAACAGTTCGCCGTCCATGCTGGAGTTGCTCACGCTGCCCTCTACGGTGCTGCTTTGTGCCTCGGTGCTGGGGCTTTGCGCCCAAGCAGGCGGGGCGATGAGCTGGGAGCAGAGCAGGGAAGAGACCAGGGCCAGAGCGGCGTTCGATAGAGGCTTCATGCAAGCATGATAATTGAAGCTTCCTTAGCCAGCATGGAGCCCAGGTAAAGACATATGCCCGAGTTGCCCGAAGTCGAAGTCACGCGCCAAAGCTTTGCCAGCCGCATCGCAGGCGCGCAGGTGCACAGCCTGCGCATGGGCGCGCCACTGCGTTGGCCCCTGGGCTGCGAGCCGCAGAGCCTGGTGGGGCGCAGCGTGTTGCAAGTGCGCCGGCGCGGCAAGTATTTGCTGCTCGATCTGAGCGAGGGCTTGCTTTTAGTGCACCTGGGCATGTCGGGCAGTTTGGTGTTTGCCAGTAGCCTGCCGCCCGCAGGCAAGCACGACCATTTTGAGATGGCGACCAGCCAAGGCATCTTGCGCTTGAACGACCCGCGCCGCTTTGGCGCTGTGGTCTACGCGCCAGCGCAAGACGCGCCCATCGCCCACAAGCTCTTGGGCCACTTGGGCGTTGAGCCACTAGAAGACGGCTTTAGCGCCGCGCTTTTTTATGCGGGTTTGCAAAGCCGTAATGCGCCGATCAAGCAGGTGTTGCTGGCCGGTGAGGTGGTCGTGGGTGTGGGCAATATTTACGCCTCGGAAGCCTTGTTTATGGCGGGCATACGGCCTACCGTCAAGGCCGCGCGCTTGAGCCGAGCGCGCGCCAGCAAACTGCACGCTGCGGTGCGCAGCGTCTTGGCCAGTGCGGTGGCCCAGGGTGGCAGCACGCTGCGCGATTTTTCGAACGCGCACGGCCAAGCAGGTTATTTTCAATTGCAAGCCAATGTGTACGACCGCGCGGGCCTGCCCTGCAAAGTGTGCGCAGTGTCCATCAAAATAATCAAGCAGGGCCAGCGCTCGACGTTTTTTTGCCCGCTGTGTCAGAAAGCTTGAACATCTCGGCTGGCCTGGGTGCTATATTGTTTGGCTACTGCGCTGACTATGACTACTTCTTTCAACGACCAATTTGACCAACACGGCGCCTGGCGCCGCAGTTTTGCCCTGCGCCTGAAAATGCTCGCCGAGTGGATGAAGGGCCACGAGCTGCTCGACCCAGCGGTTGAAGAACGCTTGCAGCGCCTAGAGGCGCAAGTGGGCTCGGACAAAGTCATGGTGGCCTTTGTGGCCGAGTTCTCGCGCGGCAAGTCAGAACTCATCAACGCGATCTTTTTTGCAGGCTACGGTCGGCGCATCATGCCTGCCAGCGCGGGGCGCACCACCATGTGTCCGACCGAGCTGGGCTACGACGCCGACATCCCGCCCTGCCTGCGCTTGCTGCCGATTGAAACCCGCTTGCAACCCCAGGCCCTGATGGAATGGCGCGCCGTGCCCGAGCAATGGACGCGGGTAGACCTCGACGTGAACGACCCAGCCCAATTGGCCGAGGCGCTCGAAAAGGTCGCCCAGGTGCGGCATGTGAGCAAAGACCAAGCACGTGCCTTGGGCTTTTGGCACGACGAAGCACCCGAAGACAATCCCATGGTCGACGCCCAGGGTTTGGTCGAAGTGCCCATGTGGCGGCACGCGCTGATCAACATTGCCCACCCCCTGCTCAAGCAGGGTCTGGTGATCTTGGACACGCCAGGTTTGAACGCCATTGGTGCCGAGCCCGAGTTAACCGTTAATTTGATTCCGCAAGCCCATGCGGTGGTGTTTATTTTGGGTGCCGACACCGGCGTGACCAAGTCTGACCTGGCCATTTGGCGTGAGCACCTGATTACCGAAAGTGACGCCAGTTATTCGCGTTTGGTTGTGCTCAATAAAATTGACACCCTGTGGGACGCGCTGAGCACCGGTGGCCAAGTGCTGGCGCAAATTGACCGCCAGCGCAGCACTTCGGCTGAAATTTTGGGCCTATCCTTAGAGCAGGTGATTCCAGTCTCGGCGCAAAAAGGTTTGCTGGCCAAGGTCACGGGTAACGACGCCCTGCTGCAAGCCAGCCGCCTGCCGCAACTGGAGCTCGCTCTGGCCCAGGGCGTGATGGGCCAACGCCAAACGATTTTGCGCGCTGCTGTGACCGAGGGCATCGCCGATTTGCGCACTGAAGCGGGCCGCTCCCTGCATATTCGGCGGCGCGACTTGGCCGAGCAAATGCAAGAGCTGCAAGGCCTGCGTGGCAAAAACACCAATGTCATCCGGCAAATGCGTGCGCGCGTGGTGCAAGAAAAAAACGAGTTCGACGCCGGTGGTGCCAAGATCCACGCGTTGCGCTCGGTGCACCTCAAGCTCATGCGCGAAGTTTTTCATTTGCTGGGCAACGCCGCGCTCAAGACCGAGCTGAAGCAACTCAATAAAGCCCTGGCCCAACCGGGCATTAAGTTGGGTGTGAAAAAAGCCTATGGCGACACCTTTGCGCGTTTACAGGCCAGTGTGGCCGAGGCACAAAAATTGAGTGTTGACATTCATACCATGCTGAGCGCGAGTTTTCGCAATTTGAACGCCGAGTTTGGCTTTTCTTTGCAAGCGCCGCGTGAGCCTGATTTGAGCCGTTTCTCGCGCGATCTCGACTTGGTGCAACGCAGCCATTTACAGTATTTGGGCGTGGCCAATGTGCTGAAGTTGGCGCAGACCGAGTTCACCGAGCGTTTGGTGCGGGCCCTGGCTACGCGCCTGCGCGTGGTCTACGAATCGGCCCTAGGCGAAATGGAGTTGTGGAACAAGTCTGCGGCCTCGCAACTCGACGCGCAATTGCGCGAACGTCGGCGCAATTTTGGTCGCCGCCTGGAAACCATAGACCGGGTGCAGCAGGCGGCCACTGGCTTGAATGAGCGTATCGCCGAGATTGATCTGCAAGACGCTGCCGTTAACCAACTCGACGCTAAGCTCACCGAGCTCACCAACTATCTGCTGCAGGCACCGCCTGTTGCGCAGGCCGAAGACTTGCAAGCCACCCAGCCCGCTGAACTGAGCGCATGAGTTCGCAAGCTGTGGCTTTCGCACAAAGTGTGGTGCGTTGGCAAAGCACGCAGGGGCGGCAGCATTTACCTTGGCAAAACACCCAAGACCCTTACCGGGTCTGGCTGTCCGAGATCATGCTGCAGCAAACCCAGGTGACCACCGTGCTGGACTACTACCCGCGTTTTTTGGCACGCTTTGCCACTGTGCAGGCGCTGGCTGCGGCTTCGCAAGACGAGGTGCTCGGCCTGTGGAGTGGCCTGGGCTACTACAGCCGGGCGCGCAACCTGCACCGCTGTGCCCAAGCCGTGGTGCAGGAGCATGGTGGTAGTTTTCCGCGCACTGCCCAGCTTTTAGAAACTTTGCCCGGTATTGGCCGCTCGACCGCCGCGGCGATTGCCGCGTTTTGTTATGGTGAGCGGGTGGCCATACTCGACGCCAATGTGCGGCGCGTACTGACCCGCGTGCTGGGTTTTGCCGCCGACCTGAGTATGGCTGCTAACCAGCACCAGCTATGGGACGCTGCTACGAGCCTGCTGCCAAATAACCAGCTGGCGCAGACGATGCCGCGCTACACCCAAGGTTTGATAGACCTAGGTGCCACGCTGTGCAAACCCAAGCGACCGCAATGCAGCGCCTGCCCAGTGCGCAGCATGTGCCAGGCCGATGCCCAGGGCCAGCCCGAGGCCTACCCAGTGAAAACGCGCAAACTCAAACGCAGTGCGGCCACGCTGTGGTTGTTGTGGGCGCAGCGCGCCGACGGTGCCGTGTGGCTGTGCCGCAGGCCTGGCAGTGGGGTGTGGGCCAGCTTGTATTGCTTACCCGTGTTTGACTCGCAAGAAGCTCTGCAACACAGCCTAGATGCGGCTGCCGCCCAGCGCATGGTGTTGGAACCCGCATTTACCCATGTGCTGACCCACCGTGACTTGTATCTGCACCCGGCGCGCGTGGTGTTGCCACTGGGCAGTTCGCCCGAAGCCGAGGGTGCGTGGCATGTATTGGCCGATGCGCTCAAGCTGGGCCTGCCTGCACCCATCCGCAAACTGCTGCAAAGCGCTGCGCTCTGAGCACGGACGAACCTGCTCAGACCTTGCAGTATTTATGGCTGCTCTACGCGCCCGCCAGGGTGTTTGGCAAAGCGGCCCGCATCGGCGCCATGGTGCGGCGCGCTTTCGGCCCAGGGCCAACCACCAAACTCGGTGTGGCGGTAGTCTTGCACCGCTTGCATGATCTCGGCCTGGGTGTTCATGACAAAGGGGCCGTACTGCGCTACCGGCTCCGCAATGGGTTTGCCTTGCAGCATTAAAAATTCGGCCACTTCGGGCCCGGTGTTGTGCAAAGCTACGTCTGCGCTGGCTTGTAGCTCGATCAATTGCACACCACGCATCGCTTGGCCGGCAATGGCTACCGTGCTGCCTTTGAAAAAGTACAGGCTGCGGCGCGTGCCTTGGCCGCTGGCAGCAGGCAAGGTCCAATGTGCGCCGGGTTCCATGCGCAAGGTCCAGATGGCTACGTCAGAATCGGCCTGGGCGGCCCAAGAATCAGGCGGTGGCGGCAGGGGTGCACCGGCCTGCGCCAATTGGCCTGCAATGACCGTTATGCGCGTTTCAAGGCCATTTTCGTCAAGGGCGCAGTAGCGCGGAATGTTCTCCGTCCACAGCATGGTGAAGTGGGGCTGCACCATTTTGTTTTTGGCGGGCAGGTTCAGCCAAATTTGAAACAGCTCCAGCGGGTTGGCGTCTTGGCGGCTGAGCAGGGGGAACATTTCAGAGTGCACCACACCACTGCCTGCGGTGAGCCACTGCACATCGCCGCCACCAAAGCGCGCAGCGGCGCCCAGCGAGTCGGAGTGGTCAATCAAGCCTTTGCGCACAATGGTCACGGTTTCAAAGCCTCGGTGCGGGTGCGAAGGGAAGCCCGGCACGGTTTGGCCGTGGTACATGCTCCAGCCGTCTTTGCGGCTGAAGTCTTGGCCCATGTCGCGGCCTGCCAGCGGGGCGTCAGGGCCGAACTGCGCATTGCCACGCGGGTAGGCGTCGTCGTGGTAAGCGCAAAACAAAAATGGGTCGATGGTGACCCACGGAAAGCCCAGGGGCTGAATCTTCAAAATCGGTGATTGCGGCATGGTGATCTTTAGGTGAGTCCGAGTTCGCGGTGGCGTTTGAGGGTGACCCATTCTTTGGAAAACAGAACCGCCAATTGCTCCACTAAATACACCGAGCGGTGTTGGCCGCCGGTGCAACCAATGGCCACGGTGACGTAGCTGCGGTGGTCTTTGGCCAGGGCCGGTAGCCAACGCGCAATAAAGCATTCAATTTGCTCCAGCATCTCGCAGACCTCGGCTTGCAGGGCCAGGTAGTTGGCCACCGGCGCGTCGCGGCCAGTTAAGGCTTTGAGCTCTTGCTCGTAATGCGGGTTGGGCAGCATGCGCACGTCAAACACATAGTCGGCATCGACGGGAATGCCGCGCTTGAAGGCAAAGGATTCAAACACCAGGGTAAGTTGGCTCGGTGCGGCGTTGAGCAGACCTTTGATGTAGGCCTGTAGCTGCGCCGCGCGGATGATGCTGGTGTCGATCACATGGGCTTGCTCGCGCAACTCGGCCAGCATGGCGCGCTCTAGCTCGATGGCTTCAAACAAAGCGTTACGTTGGTCGGGTGCGTCGCCACCGGCCATGGCCTGCGAGAGTGGGTGGCGTCTGCGGGTTTCGCTAAAGCGGTGCACCAAAATGTCGGTGGTTGCATCGAGAAAAATCGACTTCACGCGCACGCCTTGCTCTTGCAGAGTGCGCAATTGGCCGGGCACTTGGGGTAGTGAGCTGGAACTGCGCACGTCCATGGCAATGGCCACTTGGGTTGCACCTTGTTGGCTCTCTAGCACGACAAATTGGGCCAAGAGTTCGGGCGGCAAATTGTCTACGCAGTAGTAGCCCGCGTCTTCGAGCGCGTGCAGGGCAACTGACTTGCCCGAGCCCGCCATGCCGGTTATTAGCACCAAGTCCATATTGATCTTCATGCGGGCTCCGAACGGCTTGCGCCCAGCATTTCTTTGGCGTGGGCCAGGGTGGTGCCCGACAAGCGCTCGCCGCCCAGCATGCGCGCCACCTCGGCCACACGTTGTTCGCCTTGCACCGCCGTGACGTGGCTGAGCGTACGCCCGGCTTGGCTGTGTTTAGAGACCACCAGGTGCTGGTCGGCGCAGGCCGCGACTTGGGGCAGGTGTGTCACGGCCAGCACTTGGCGGTCGCGGCCGAGTTGCTTCATCAAGCGGCCCACGGTTTCGGCCACGGCACCGCCCACGCCCGAGTCCACCTCGTCAAAAATCAGGGTTTGCGCCGTGCCTAGCTGGCTGGTGGTCACGGCAATGGCCAGGGCAATGCGCGAGAGCTCTCCGCCCGATGCCACCTTGCCCACGGGCCTTGGCGTGCTGCCAGCATGGCCAGCTACCAAAAACTCTACCAACTCCAAGCCCCAGGCGTTGGGCTGCTCAGATGGTTGTAGCGCCACTTGAAACTGCCCACCTTGCATGCCCAGGCCCTGCATGGCTTGGCTGATGGCCTTGGCCAGCAGGGGCGCGGCCTTGTTGCGGGCGCTGCCCAGCTTGCGTGCTTGCGCGTCGTAAGCGGCGCGGGCCTTGGCCTCTTGTGCTTCCAGTGCGGCCAAGTCGCTGGCGGCGTCGAGCGTGCCCAGCTCTTGTTTCCACTGCGTGAGCAGGGCAAACAAATCGGCAGGCTGGCGTTTGTAGCGCCGCGCCAGGCTCAGCCATTGGGTCATGCGCGTGTCGAGTTCGGCCAAGCGCGCTGGGTCAGGCTCGGTCTTGCGCAGGTAGCTGTGCAGCGAGTGTGCAGCGTCTTCGGCTTGCGCCAAGCTACTAGATAAAACCTCTGCTAAGGCCCTAAAATAGGGCTCTACGTGCTCTTGAGTTTGTAGCAACGCCAGTGCTTTGGCCAGTTGCGCAGCAGCGCCTGCGTCCTCGTCTTCCAGCGCCGCCAGGCTGGTTTGGGCGGCGTCGAGCAGGGCCTGCGCGTTGGCCAAACGGCTGTGTTCGGTGTTGAGTGCGTCCCACTCTTCGCTGCCGGGCGCGAGTTTGTCGAGCTCGCCAATTTGCCAGGCCATGCGTTCGCGCTCGGTTTGCAGCGCGTCTTGCGAAGCGCGGGCCTCGGCCAAGGTTTTTTGCGTGCTGCGCCAGGCCTGCCACAGCGCATGAATCTCGTGCGTGTCGACTTGCGCATAGGCGTCGAGCAGGCCGCGCACGGCCTCAGGCCGCGTCAGCATGGCCCAGGCGTGTTGGCCGTGGATGTCGACTAAATGCTCTGCGGCTTCGCGCAACTGTGCCACGGTGGCGGCGCTGCCATTGATCCAGGCGCGGCTCTTGCCCTGCGCGTCGACCGTGCGGCGCAAGAGCAGCTCCTCGCTGCCTGCAAAACCGGCTTCTTCGAGCCATGGCAGCAGGGCGGCGGGGCAGTCGAACTCGGCGCTGATATCGGCGCGGGCGCTGCCCTCGCGCACCACGCCTGCGTCGGCGCGCGCGCCCAAGGCCAGTTGCAGGGCATCGACCAAAATCGATTTGCCCGCGCCGGTCTCGCCGGTGAGCACGCTAAAGCCCGCTTGCAGCTCCAGCTCCAGCTGGCTGACGATGACGAAGTCGCGCAGGGCAACGCGTTTGAGTGCCATGGTTCTATGCTCCTGCTTCGTTCCAATGGAGTTTTTTGCGCAGGGTGTCAAAGTAGCTCCAGCCGCGTGGGTGCAAAAAGCGCACGCTGTGTTTAGAGCGCTTCACCACCACCCGGTCGCCCAGCATCAGCGAGGCCAAAGACTGCATGTCAAAGTTGGCGCTGGCGTCGCGCCCCGCTACCAATTCGATAGCTACCTCCGCAGCATCGGCGAGCACTATCGGCCGGTTTGATAATGTGTGCGGGGCAATTGGCACCAGCACCCAACCCGGAATGCTAGGGTGCAAAAGCGGCCCTCCGGCTGACAGCGAATACGCCGTCGAGCCCGTGGGCGAGGCGATGATCAGGCCGTCGGCCCGCTGGTTGGCCACAAAGCGGCCATCGACCTCAACGCGCAGTTCCACCATGCCCGCCGTGGCACCGCGGTTGACCACCACGTCGTTCATGGCAAAGGCGTCGAACACGCAGCGGCCCTCGCGCATGACCTTGGCGTGCATCAGGCTGCGCAGGTCTTCTTCAAACTCGCCACGCAGCATGGGCGTGAGCGTGGCCTGAAAGCCTTCAAAGGCAATGTCGGTGATAAAACCTAGGCGCCCTTGGTTGATGCCAATCAGCGGCACCGCGTAGCGCGCCAGTTGGCGGCCCATGCCCAGCATGGTGCCATCGCCGCCCACCACCACGGCCAAGCTGCAATGCGCGCCAATTTGCGCCACGCTCATCAGCGGGTACTGGGTGATGCCGGTGCTGGTGGCGCTTTCTTCTTCGAGCACCACGTCGCAGCCCTGCGCGTTTAAAAACGCGGCCACATCTTCCAGTGCCTGGCGCGAGCCCGCAGCGTGGTATTTGCCGATCAGCGCGACATGGTGGAAGGAGCTTTGCATGGGCAAATTACAACACAAGGCCGAGGCACTCCAGAGGCTGGCAGAATGCAGTGCATTCAAAAATTTACCCAGAAAGTAGTCCAGCGATGAACACCAGCCCCAACAGCCCTAGCCCGATTGAATTTAGCGGCCGTGTGGCCATCGTCACCGGCGCAGGCGGTGGCCTGGGTCGCCAGCACGCACTGGCCCTGGCCGCGCGCGGAGCCAAGGTCTTGGTGAACGACTTGGGCGGCATGCTCGACGGCTCGGGTGGTTCGCCCATTGCAGCCCAAAGCGTGGTGGACGAGATCCGAGCCGCAGGCGGCGAGGCCCTGGCCAACGGCGCTTCGGTGACCGACTTTGCCGCCGTGCAAGCCATGGTGCAGCAGGCGGTGAACGCTTGGGGAAGGGTAGACATTTTGGTCAATAACGCAGGCATTTTGCGCGACAAAAGTTTTGCCAAAATGGAGCTGGCCGACTTTCGTTTGGTGCTCGATGTGCACCTGATGGGCGCAGTGCATTGCTGCAAAGCCGTGTGGCCGCTCATGAACGCACAAAAGTATGGCCGCATTGTGATGACTACCTCCTCCAGCGGACTGTATGGCAACTTTGGCCAAAGCAATTACAGCGCTGCCAAAATGGCACTGGTCGGCCTGATGCAAACCCTGGCCATCGAGGGTGCCAAGAACGACATACGCGTCAATTGCCTGGCACCCACCGCCGCCACCCGCATGACCGAAGGCCTGATGCCCACCGAAGTGTTGCAAGCCCTCACGCCGCAATCTGTGGTGCCCGCCATGCTGGTGCTGGTGGGCCAAGACGCACCCAGCCGCGCCATCTTGGGCGCAGGCGCAGGCACTTTTGAGGCCAGCTACATCACCATGACCCAAGGCATGCACATTGGCAGCGACGCCCAAGCGCCCGAGCGTTTGGCCGAGCATTTGGCCCAGGTGATGCAACGCGACGGCGACAGCGTGCCGCAAGACGGCAGCGCCCAGGGCACCAACGAAATTGCCAAGGCACAGGCAGCGCGGGCTTAAGCCGCTTTTTGCAGCCAGTGCTGGAAGAGCCCAGTGCTAGGCAATCGCCCGCTTGCAGCGGATTTCTTCCAAGCGCACGCTGCCCATTTGCGTGGTTTTGATGGACGGCATGTCGCGCTTAAAGCCCGCCGCTTCGTAAAAGCGCAAAGCCCGCTCATTGCGCAGCAGCACCCACAGGGTGAGCTTGTTAAAGCCTTCTTCCACACAGGCCTCTAGCGCCGCGTCCCATAGGGCCAGGCCCGCGCCTTGGCCCCAGTGGCTGGGCTCTACGTAAAGCGCCCAAATCTCGCCCGTGGTGGCCGGTGTGCCTTTGTCACGCGAGCGGTCAAAGCCCACAAAACCGACTACCGCGCCTCCCTGTGTGGCCACCAACAACTGCGGCTCAGCGTATTCAATCGCTTCCTTCCACAGCGCTTCGCGCTTGGCCACCGAAAGGGCCGCTAAATCTTCTGCGGGCATGATGCCCTGGTAAGCCGCTTGCCAAGCAGCAACGTGAACCAGGGCAACGGCTTTGGCATCGCGCGCAGTGGCGGGCCGAACTTCATAACTGGACATAGGAAAACTCAAACGAATGGGGAAGGGCTGTATTGTCGCTGCAGAGCGAGGGTCTGGGCGCGCGGTTACGGATCGAGCGACCAGGGTTTGGCCGCAGCACCCAGGCGCATCTTGCTACAGTGCAGACATGGATCGACTTCAAAACATAGAGACCTTCGTGCGTGTGGCCCAGGTGCAGAGCTTTGCCGAGGCCGCGCGGCAGTTGCGCTTGTCTAAGTCGGTGGTGACTACGCGGGTCAAGCAGCTGGAAGATTACCTGGGTGCGCCGCTGTTCCACCGCAGTACGCGGGTGGTGCGGCTGAGCGAAATGGGGCAGGCGTTTTTGCGCGACTGCACCGAGCTGGTGGGCCGTGCCAATGACATCGTGGACCAAATGCGCGAGGTGCGCGGCAAGCCTGCGGGCATGCTGCGGGTGCATGCGCTCACGGGCTTGGTGCTGGGGCATTTTGCGTCTTTGCTGCGCACCTTTCAAACCAGCTACCCCGACATCCATTTGGATCTGATCGTCAGCGACTCGGTGGTCGACCCGGTGAAGGCGGGCGTGGACTGCGCCTTGCAAATTTTCCCCGCTACCTCTACCGAGCTGATCTCGCGCCCCTTGTTCCCGGTACGCCGGGTGTTTTGTGCCACGCCAGCGTATTTGCGCGCTCATGGTACGCCCAGCCAGCCGCGCGACCTGCACCAACACACCCTGGGTTTGTATTCGGGTTACCCCACGCGCGACCGCTGGTCCTTTCACCACGGGGGCAACGACCTGAACGTTTACCTCTCGGCCGCTCTGCTCACCAACAGCGTGCACCTGCTGCGCGAGTACGCGCTAGAGCATGCGGGCATTGTGTGCCTGCCGACCTTGGTGGCGGGCGATGCGATCTTGCGCGGTGACTTGAACGTGGTCTTGGCCGAGCACCAGCTCTCTTCATTTTGGCTGTGCGCGGTGTATGCAGGCACTTCACGCAATGCCTTCAAACTCAAGCTTTTCATTGAGCATATTTCTGCCCAATTCTCACGCATCCCACCTTGGGATGCGGCACTCATCGCCAAGGGCTTGATCCCCGAGAGCTTGATCGAGGCTTGAGGGTTAACCCCTGTGATTGTTCTGAAACAACAAACAATCCGCTCCTGAGTTGCACCCTAGCGGGCACAGCCGCATCAGTCTACAGTGCACAAACGCGCCAATTGAGGGTGTGCCAATGCATCAGGAGACAAAGCCATGACCGTCACTTACCAAACCAAGTTCGGCTCGCTCGCGAGCTACGAGAAAGGTCGTGTTGAGCCCATTGCCGACGACGTAAAACACTATGCCTTTTCAAATTGCTTTGAGATCGCCAATAAGTCCAAACCCTATGAAAAGGTGGTCTTTGGCCAAAATCAAATTTATGTGATGGAAACCCTACGTGCCGAAGGCAGCTCGCCTTGGTACACCTGCGCGCACGACGAGTTTGCGCTGTGCATGGACGGCGAGGTCGAGGTGCATTTGGTGCAGCTTGACGCAGCGCAAAAAGTCAAAGACGAAAACAAAAACGGCGCAGTCTTGGTCCAGGGCAGCCCGCTGGGCAAAAAAATGGGTTGGATGAAGCTAGGTCGTGGCCACCAAGGCCTGCTGCCCAAGAACACGGCCTATCAATTTCGTTCGGCCAAGCCCGGTGTGATCGTCTTGCAAAGCTGCAAGGGCGAGCTGTCGGTGGAAAAGTGGATCGATATTTGCCAAACCCATTGACTTGCACCAGGAGAATCCTATGAACGCACCTGCAGAGATTTATAAAGTGTTGGCTTCGCAAGCCCATGAAGTCATGGGCTACCGCGAATTTACTTTGGGCAGTTTCAACTTTCGGCGCGACGAGTATTTTGCCCATATCACTTGGAAGACCCGCGACGGTCGGCCGATGAGCCACACCATGGACGCGGGCAACTTTTTGCGCGCCCTGATGCGCGACGTGGCCTGGGGTTTCTTTTACGGTTGGGTGAATTTTGACAACGTACTGGGTACGGTCAACCACTACCAATCGGTCGACTTATTCGCGGGTTCTTACAACGGAACCATGAAAGCCGCTGGCATTGATTTGCTAGAAAATTTTCCGTCTGATCAGATCCGCACGACCTTCGAGAAAATGCTTGACGACTGGACCAATGCGGGCTTTGACCCCTTTGCTGCGCCGCAAGAAACCGGCAGTGCTTACGGACGCAAAAACGGTAGCAACACCGCCAAAATCACCCGCGCCCGCGAGCTGGCTACGCGCTGCGTGGGCCTGAAAGACGACTTGGTGCTGCGCAGCGATGCGCGCAGCGCGCCCATCAACCGAGCTTTTGCCGACGTAGACCAAAGCCAACCCGAGTTGCACCCTGAACCCGGCTTTGAGAACGAAGTGCATGGCTTTAACTTGTTCGGATTTTTGTCGCGTTCGCAAGTTACCTGGAACCCCAGTTTCACTTCGGTGGTCAAGTACAGCTTTATGTGCCCCACTACCGAAGAGCACATCTTGCCCATCATCCATGGCAATGATCGTGTGGAGTGGTTTTTCCAGATGACCGATGAAATACATTGGGACTGCGGCGACAAAAACACCGGTAAGCCCATGGCCCGCGTCATCATGAAGGCCGGTGACATGGCTGCCATGCCCGCCTATTGCCGCCACCAAGGCTACAGCCCTAAACGATCCATGCTCTTGGTATGGGAAAACGGCTCTCCCACCCTGGTTCATGAGATCCAAAAAGGCGATGCGCCTGAAATTCCGGTGCAGTTTTGATGGGTACTTCTGAAATTGAAAGCGCAGTTGGTCTGCGTTTACCAATTCGCCATCAACTTTTTATCGATGGAAAATTTGTAGACGCTGCCAATAGTGAAACGCAAACCACACTCAACCCACACGACAACTCGGCCATTGCTGCGGTTGCGATGGCGGGGCATGAAGACGTAGACCGCGCCGTAGCTGCAGCCCAGCGTGCTCTGCCCAAGTGGCGCGCTATGGCGGCCGCTGAACGCGGCCGCATTTTGCTGAAGTTAGCCGATTTGATGGAAGCCAATGCCGAGAGCTTGGCCCGTCTGGAATCTTTAGACACTGGCCACCCGCTGCGCGACTCACGCATGCTCGACGTGCCGCGCACCGCAGGTTGCTACCGTTATTTTGGCGGCATGGCCGACAAATTTCAGGGTGAAACCATTCCAGTGGAAGCTGGTTTTTTG
>CANFOR010000027.1 GCA_947448675.1 Betaproteobacteria bacterium | reverse complement strand
TGCCGCCGCCCGTTCCGCCCAGGGTAAAGCTGGGGCGAATCACCGTGGGAAAGCCCAAGGTTTTTTGCACCGTCCAGGCCTCTTCCATGCTGTGGGCGATGCCCGAGCGCGCCGAGCCCAGACCGATCTTGGTCATGGCGTCTTTGAACTTCAGGCGGTCTTCGGCTTTGTCGATTGCCTCGGGCGTGGCGCCGATCAGTTCCACCGGTTTACCAGTAGCTGCGCCCATGTATTTGGCAAGCACGCCGTGGTGCCACAGGTCGAGCGCGCAGTTCAGCGCGGTCTGCCCACCCATGGTCGGCAAAATGGCGTCGGGCTTTTCTTTGGCGATGATTTTTTCAACCGTCTGCCAGGTAATGGGCTCGATGTAGGTCACGTCGGCCGTGGCCGGGTCGGTCATGATGGTGGCCGGGTTGCTGTTGATCAGCACCACGCGGTAGCCCTCTTCGCGCAGGGCCTTGCAGGCCTGCACGCCCGAATAGTCAAACTCGCAAGCCTGGCCAATGATGATCGGGCCCGCGCCGATGATGAGGATGGTTTTAATGTCGGTGCGTTTTGGCATATTACTTCGCCTCCATCAAAGCGATGAAGCGGTCAAACAGATAGCTGATGTCGTGCGGCCCAGGCGATGCTTCGGGGTGGCCTTGGAAGCAGAACGCGGGTTTGTCGGTGCGGGCCAGGCCTTGCAGGGTGCCGTCGAACAGACTGATGTGGGTAGCGCGTAAGTTGGCGGGCAGGGTTCTTTCGTCCACCGCAAAGCCGTGGTTTTGGCTGGTGATGCTGACGCGGCCGCTGTCGAGGTCTTTCACCGGGTGGTTGGCGCCGTGGTGGCCGAACTTCATTTTGAAAGTTTTGGCGCCGCTGGCCAAGGCCATGATTTGGTGCCCCAAACAGATGCCAAAAGTCGGGATACCCGCATCTATTAATCGTGATGCGCTATCAATTGCATAGCTGCAAGGCTCTGGGTCGCCGGGGCCGTTGGACAAAAATACGCCGTTGGGCTTAAGGGCCAGTACATCCGCTGCAGCGGTTTGCGCGGGCACCACGGTGACCTTGCAGCCGCGCTCGGCCAGCATGCGCAAAATGTTTTTCTTCACGCCAAAGTCAAAGGCCACCACGTGGAAGCGCGGCGCGCTTTGCGTGCCGTAGCCACGGCCCAAGAGCCATTCAGTTTGCGTCCACTCGTAGGGCTGGGTTGCGCTCACCACCTTAGCCAAGTCGAGGCCGGCCATGCTGGGCGCAGCTTTGGCAGCGGCAATGGCTTGGTCAACCTGGGCTTGGCTCACTTCTTCACCCGCAGCCAGGCCCAAGATGCAGCCGTTTTGCGCGCCCAGGCTGCGCAAGTGGCGCGTGAGTTTGCGGGTGTCGATGTTGGCAATGGCCACGGTGCGCTCGGCCACCAGGTATTGCGACAAGCTTTGCTGCGAGCGAAAGTTGCTCGCCACCAGGGGCAGGTCTTTGATGATCAGGCCCGCTGCGTGGATTTTGTTGGCCTCGACGTCTTCGGCATTGATGCCGTAGTTACCGATGTGCGGGTAGGTGAGCGTGACGATTTGCTGGCAATAGCTCGGGTCGGTCAAGATTTCTTGGTAGCCCGACATAGAGGTGTTGAACACGACTTCGCCGACGCTGGAGCCAGTGGCGCCGATGGAATGGCCAATAAAGACTGTGCCGTCTGCGAGCGCCAAGATGGCGGGGGGGAAACTTCCCTGAAGAGACAAAAGCACTGGGTTCTCCGAATGGTTTACGGGTACGCCCCAGCTTGGCACCTCAAACACTTGAGGGTGACGGCTTTGGATGGGTTTGGCGGGTGCTGTTGCGCGGGCGTTTTTTTGTTGCTTGAAAGCCTCTCATTATAGCCCAGGCCCCTCTGTGAATCGGCGCTGCGCCGGGCGCTTAGAATCGGGGTGTCTGCTGCACATGCTGGGTTTTATATTTCCTTGAACCAATGCTCTTCGAGCACGGGCTTGGTACATCGCTGAAGTGGCGTGATCGTCTCGCGTTAGACGAACCCAAGCTTCAACTGCCCTCGCCCACCTGAACCCCGGTTCAGGATGACGACTTGGTGGCGCAGCAGACACCCTCTTTTTTATAACTATGAAGGCCAGCGCTGCTGCGCACAGGCTTCGCTTGCATGCTGTTTGATCCCCGTTTGATTTTGGAACTCGCTGCCATCGGCCTGTGCACTGGCTTTTTGGCCGGTCTTTTGGGCATTGGCGGTGGCATGCTAATGGTGCCCTTTGTCTCGATGATTTTGTCGTCCAAGGGCTTCCCGCACGACTACACCATCAAGATCGCAGTGGCCACCTCGCTGGCCACGATTTGTTTTACTTCGATGGCATCTGTATGGGCCCACCACCAGCGCGGCGCGGTGCTCTGGCCGGTAGCTTTGAAGCTGGCGCCGGGCATCTTGTTGGGCTCGGCCCTGGGCGCACAACTGGCCGTAGCCCTGCCGGGCAAAGTGCTGGGCATGTTGTTTGCATTTTTTGTTGCCTTCTCGGCCACGCAAATGTTTTTAGACCGCAAGCCCAAACCCGGCCGCACCCTGCCAGGGCTGGCGGGCATGCTCGGTGTGGGCGGCTTTATCGGTGGACTCTCCTCCTTGGTGGGCGCGGGCGGCGCATTCATTTCGGTGCCGTTTATGACTTGGTGCAATGTGCGCATCCACAATGCCGTGGCCACCTCGGCGGCCCTGGGCTTTCCCATCGCCTTGGCCGGTACGCTGGGCTACATCTGGGCCGGTCAGGGCGTGCCGCAAATGCCGCCGGGATCGGTAGGCTACCTGTACCTGCCCGGCTTATTGGTCATTTCCATCGCCAGCATGTGCATGGCCCCGCTGGGCGCGCGCACTGCGCACCGCATGGACATTCGCCCCCTGAAAAAAGTATTTGCCACTGCCTTGTATGGCTTGGCGGTTTACTTCTTATTTCGCTAAAAACCTCCGCTAAAGAATAATCATGAGACTTGCATTGATCGGCCAACACGCTTTTGGAAAATCTGTTTTGGAAGCATTTTTAGCACGCCAAGACCAGGTTGCCGGCGTGTTCTGTGCCCCCGAGAAGCCGGGCACCAAGCCCGATGTGCTGCGCCTTGCTGCGCAAGAGCGCGGCTTGCCGGTATTTCAATTTGCCAACCTCAAAGGCGAGGAAGCCGCAGCGGCCCTGCGCGCGCTAGATGTGGAGCTGGGCGTAATGGCCTATGTGCTGCAATTTGCGCCGCAAGCCTTTGTGAATATTCCCAAGCACGGCACCATCCAATACCACCCCTCTTTGCTGCCTCTGCACCGTGGCCCTTCGGCCATCAGCTGGGCCATTGCGCGCGGTGCAACACAAACCGGGTTGACGATTTTCCGACCCACCGACGGCTTGGACGAAGGCCCAATTATTTTGCAAAAAACCTGTGCCATCGGCCCTGACGACACCCTGGGTGATGTCTACTCTCAGCAGCTGTTTCCGCTGGGCGTGCAAGCTTTGCTAGAGGCTGCTGACGCAGTGGTGGCAGGGCAGCACACCGAACGCGTGCAAGACGAAACGCAAGCCAGCTACGAGGGCTGGTTCCGCGAAGAAGAGTCGCGCATCAATTGGGCCAACCATGTGGACCAGGTCTACAACCTCATTCGCGCGTGTCATCCTTCGCCCGGTGCATGGACAGAGATCCATGGCCATAAAGTTCGGCTACTGGACTGCGTAAAACATCCCGTGCGAACGCTCGGCACAGTCCGCGGAAAACCAGGAGAAATGACTGACATGGCGGAAAGCTCGATCTGCATCCACGCGCATGGCGGTCATATTGAAATTCGGCGTGTGAAAACGCTTGATGGCAAAAGCATGCCTGCTGCGGATTTTGTACGCAGTATTACGCAGACCTAGGGCATGCATTGCCCCTTCTTTGGGTAGGAAGGTTCGCAGCACGGGAAAACCCTAATTCGTATGCATATGGAATCTTGACTTCCATCAAGGCAATGGTCGTACCAGTCGCATCTGCGGCCTTAAACTTCGGACACGTCGCAGCCGATACCGAGCATGCGCGATTTTTAAACGACTGGAGACCTCTTAATGACAACAAGTGCCGCGCAGAATGATCTTGCGGTGCAGACTTTGGGGCCGATTTCGGGTAACCGATGGTTCCAACTGGCTGCAGGCGTACTCGCCATGATCGTTATTTCTAACTTTCAATACGCATTCACACTTTTCACCCCTGGCCTCAAAGCACAATTTAAGGGCGTTCCATATTCAGACATCGCGCTGATTTATACCCTGTTCATTTTGTTCGAGACTTGGCCTGTTCCCGTAGCTGGCTATTTCATTGACAAATTCGGTATTCGTAAATTGATGCTAGTAGGCGCTGTACTGATTTCTTTAGGATGGGTAGGCGGCGGTTTGTTTGCCACCTCGCTGTTTCACCTCTACATTTACTACGGTGTGTTAGCCGGTACGGGTGCGGGTATTATTTACATTGCCACGGTAGCCAATGCCGTCAAGTGGTTTCCGGACAAGCGCGGACTGGCTGCGGGCCTGACAGCAGCAGGCTTTGGTGGTGGCTCCGCTCTGACCTTGATCCCTATCAACTCCACAATCACCTCCCTGGGCTGGGCTGGTGCCATGACATGGTGGGGCATTGGCCAGGGCATCGTCGCCATTATTTGCGCCTTGATTTTGAGCCACCCACCCAAAGGTTGGCTCCCCAAAGACTGGGTACAACCCAAGGCAGTGGTACAAACGCGCAGGGAGTTTACTTCCAAGCAGATGATGTCTCAAAAAGAGTTTTACATCATGTACGGCATGTTTTTGATGGTGTGCACGGGTGGCCTAATGACTACCGGGAACATGTCGCAAATTGCCAAGTCACTCAATGTTGCTGACGCTACCTTCATGGGCATTGCCATTGTGCCGCTAACTGCAACCATTGCGGGCGTGATGAATGCCTTTGCTCGCATCATGTGGGGCGCAGTGTCGGATCGCTTTGGCCGCGAATACACCATGGCCTTTGCTTTTGCCCTAGAAGGCGTGCTAATTTTCCTGATGACGCAAATTTCGGGCAGCCCGATTGCATTTATGTTGCTGATGCCCTTCGTGTTCTTGGCCTGGGGCGAAATCTATGCCCTGTTCTCGGCCATCACAGGCGACGTGTTCGGACCTAAAAACGCATCGGCCAACTACGGCATTTTGTACACCGCTAAAGGTATGTCGGCCATTCTTGCGGGTTGGGGTGCAGCGGCGGTTGCTGCAATGTACGCAGGATCTTTTTCTGTGCCTTACTACATATCGGCAGCTGCAGACATCGTTGCTGCTGTACTGGCTTTGTATGTTTTGCGCCCGATTATTCGCAAGCGCATTGCCGGCGAATCTTAGACAATCGTCTCCTGCTAACTACAAAGAGCCCTCTGCCCAGAGGGCTCTTTTTTTAGTGCATTAGATTTTCCCCTGCTGTCTTAAACGGCTCAAGGTTTCAGCCGACAAGTTTAAATACGATGCCAATTGCTTTTGCGGAATCCTGTCTACAAGGTCGGGGCGTTTGCGCAAGAAGCGATGCACTCGTCCGGACGCATCTAACAAGTGCAATGTGATGGTGTGACTCATTACCTCGGTCATCAGGCGCATCACGCTGGTTTCAAATACCGATTTAAGCTCCGCGTGTTTATCTAAAAAAGACACCCATACCGGCAAGGGCAAGCTCGCCACCCTTACTTTGGTAACGCACACGATGCTGTAAGGAGTTGGCGTGCCCATTTTCCAGGCCGCGTAGCTAGTTTCCATATCGCGTTCGGCCGCAAAACGCAGAATCATTTCTTTGCCCTCGGCATTGGCCACGACACGTTTGAGGACGCCATCCAAAATGAAGTATTGCTCCATTTCGCGCACCCCTTGGCGCAGCAAGAAATGACCTTTGGCACAATCGACAACGCTCAAATGCGTTTCCAAATCTTCACGATCGACTGCTGAAAGCTTCTTCAGCACCTCGTTTTGCTGGAGCTGGGCGCGAATAATATTCTTATCGGGATGGGAGTGAACGAATGACATGGAAGAGTGCAAATTCGGGGCAAAGCACCCGCGGCGAACGCGAAAAAAACTGCTGAAAATTGACCCTGGTCAATGGCAAGCTCTAGCCCCGTACTTATGATACCTCACCCATGCGCTGTGTCATGCCGCTATCTTAGTGAGATTGGGTCAACAGCTGCACACTGCGCCTCACACTTCTTCCAACAGTGAACCACATTTGCCATGACTACAGACAGCACCCCCATCGAGACCACTGACGGCTTTCACCTGGTTATCGACGCGCTCAAGCTCAACGGCCTGGACACCATCTTCACCGTGCCCGGCATTCCCATTACCGACCTGACCCGCATGGCCCAGGCCGAAGGCATGCGCGTGATCTCTTTCCGCCACGAACAACACGCTGGCAATGCTGCCACTGCAGCTGGCTTTTTGACGCAAAAACCCGGCATCGCCCTTACGGTTTCGGCCCCCGGCTTTTTAAACGGTTTGACTGCGCTGACCAATGCGACGACCAACTGCTTCCCCATGATTCTCATCAGCGGCTCCAGCGAGCGCGAGATCGTCGACTTGCAGCAGGGTGACTACGAAGAAATGGACCAACTGGCCATCGCCAAGCCGCTGTGCAAGGCGGCCTTCCGCGTGCTGCACGCGCAAGACATTGGTGTGGGCATTGCACGCGCCATTCGCGCTGCCGTGTCGGGCCGCCCTGGTGGCGTGTACCTCGACCTGCCGGCCAAATTGTTCTCGCAAACCATGGACGCTGCAGCCGGTAAAAAATCGCTCATCAAGGTGGTTGACGCGGCTCCGCGCCAATTGCCCGCACCCGAGTCGGTGCAGCGCGCACTCGACCTGCTCAAGGGTGCCAAGCGCCCGCTGATTTTGCTCGGCAAAGGCGCTGCTTACGCCCAGGCCGACGCCGACATCCGCGCCTTGGTCGAGCGCTCTGGCATTCCGTACCTGCCCATGTCGATGGCCAAGGGCTTGCTGCCCGACACGCATGAGCAGTCGGCCTCTGCCGCCCGCTCTTATGTGCTAGCCGAGGCCGACGTGGTGCTCTTGGTGGGTGCCCGTTTGAACTGGTTGCTCTCGCACGGCAAGGGCAAAACCTGGGGCGGCGACAAAGCTGCCGAGCGGCAATTCATCCAGATTGACATTGCCCCCACCGAGATGGACAGCAACGTGCCCATCGCTGCGCCCCTGGTTGGCGACATTGGTTCCTGCGTTGCCGCATTGCTCACCGGCATGGGCAGCAACTGGGCTAAACCGCCTGCTGAGTGGACTGGCGCTGTGAACGAACGCCGCATCAAAAACCTGGCCAAAATGGCCGAAACCTTGGCCCTCAACCCGCCGGTGATGAACTTCCACAGCGCGCTGAACGCTATTCGCAATGTGGTCAAGGCCAACCCCGAAGCCATCGTCGTTAATGAAGGTGCTAACACGCTCGATTTCGCGCGCAGCATCGTAGACATGTACCTGCCACGCAAACGTTTAGATGTCGGCACCTGGGGCATCATGGGCATTGGCATGGGCTTCTCAGTTGCGGCTGCAGTGGTCACCGGCAAACCCGTGATCGCTATTGAAGGCGACAGCGCCTTTGGCTTTAGCGGTATGGAAGTCGAAACCATTTGCCGCTACAACCTGCCCGTCTGCGTGGTGGTGTTCAACAACAACGGCATCTACCGTGGCATTGACCAAAATCCCACCGGCGGCCCCGACGTAGCGCCCACCGTGTTCGTCAAGAACGCCCGCTACGACCTCATGATGACGGCCTTTGGCGGCGTCGGCGTGCACGCAACCACCCCAGCCGAGCTGCAAAAGGCTTTGGAAGAAGCCGTGGCCTCAGGCAAGCCCACCCTCATCAATGCCGTGATCGACGAAACCGCTGGCACCGAGAGTGGCCGCATCACTAGCCTAAACCCCAGCGCTGGCAAGAAAAAATAAACGCAGCCCTGCACTCCCTCTGTACCAAACCTTTACCCCATCAATTGCAATCCCTAGGAGAAATGAAAATGTCTGACAAACCCTTAAGCGGTATCAAAATCATCGACTTCACACACGTGCAAGCCGGCCCTGCCTGTACCCAGATGCTGGCTTGGTTTGGTGCCGACGTTATTAAAGTCGAGCGCCCTGGTTCTGGCGACGTGACCCGCAGCCAGCTGCGCGACATGCCCGGTGCCGACGCCCTGTACTTCACCATGCTCAACAGCAACAAGCGCTCGCTCACGCTCGACACCAAAAAACCCGAAGGCAAGGCGGTGCTCGAACAAATGATCCGCGAGTCCGACGTGATGGTCGAAAACTTTGGCCCCGGCGCACTCGACCGCATGGGCTTCACCTGGGAACATATTCAGTCGCTCAACCCCGGCATGATCTTGGCTTCGGTCAAAGGCTTTAGCGACGGTCACCACTACGAAGACCTGAAGGTCTACGAAAACGTGGCCCAGTGCGCAGGCGGCGCAGCCTCCACCACTGGCTACTGGAAGGGCGAGAACTCTGGCCCAACCATCAGCTCGGCCGCCCTGGGCGACAGCAATACCGGCATGCACCTGGCCATCGGCATTTTGACGGCCTACATTGGCAAGCAAAAAACCGGCAAAGGCCAAAAAGTTGCCGTGTCGATGCAAGACGCTGTGCTCAACCTGTGCCGCGTCAAAATGCGCGACCAATTGCGCCTCGACAAAGTCGGTTACCTGGAAGAGTACCCCCAGTACCCGCACGAAATGGAAGCCTTCAAAGACGGCGTGGTACCACGCGGTGCCAATGCGGGCGGCGGCGGCCAACCCGGTTGGATCTTGAAGTGCAAGGGCTGGCAGACCGACCCCAACGCTTACATCTATTTCACCATCCAAGGCCATGCCTGGGGCCCGATTTGCGACGCGCTTGGCAAGCCAGAGTGGAAAGACGACCCAGCCTACAACACACCTGCTGGCCGCCAACCGCACATCATGGACATCTTCGGCACCATCGAAGCCTTCATCGCCGACAAAACCAAGTACGAAGCGGTTGACATCTTCCGCAAGTTTGACATTCCTTGTGCGCCCGTGCTGTCGATGAAAGAACTGCTGAACGACAAGTCCCTGCGCGCCAGCGGCTCCATCGTTGAAGTGCCACACAAAGAGCGTGGCAGCTACTTCACCGTGGGCAGCCCGATCAAGTTCTCGGACATGAAGCCCGACGTTACCGCTTCGCCTTTGCTGGGCGAGCACACCGACGAGGTGCTGGCCAGTTTGGGCTACAACGCCGAGCAAATCACGGCCCTGCACGTCGCCAAAGCGGTTTAATGCAGCCAGGGCCTGTACACCCCGGTTGCAGGCCTTAAAACCGATTTAAAGCCCGTTCAAAGCCGCTTTAAACCACGCTACGGCGCTCATAATGGGCGCCGTATTGCTTTGCAGCCCGCACACGCTGCCCCATCTTTCAATCCCGAGCCTATATGACAACTTTTACCGCCTACAAAGAACTGGTCGAAGCCGTGGGCGACGCCATCATGGCCTGTGACGCCAGCGGTACCATCGTGCTGTGGAACCCCGCTTGCACGCGCATGTTTGGCTACAGCGCCGCCGAAGCCCTGGGCCGGTCGCTCGACATCATCATCCCGCAACGCCAGCAGCAACGCCATTGGGACGGCTACCACCAAACCATGGCCAGCGGCAAAACCAAGTATGGCAACGACGTACTGCGCGTACCCGCCGTGCACAAAGACGGGCACAGCCTGTCCATCGCCTTCAGCGTGGCCCTGACCCACACACCCGAGGACAAAGTGGCCAGCATAGTAGCCGTGGTGCGCGACGAAAGCGCCCGCTTTGCCCAAGAGCGCAGCCTGCGCAAACGCCTGACCGAGCTAGAGCAGCAAGTGACCGCGCAGACCAAGCCATAATTGGGCAAGCCGCCCACGGTGGGCAGCGTTTTCAGCAGAATTTCAAGCAGGATTTTTATGAGTAAAGCCCTCGACGGTGTGCGTATTCTCGACTTCACCCATGTGCAGTCTGGCCCCACCTGTACCCAACTCTTGGCCTGGTTTGGCGCCGACGTGATTAAAGTCGAGCGCGCCGGTGAAGGCGACGCCACCCGGGGCCAACTGCGCGACATCCCCGGTGCCGACAGCCTGTACTTCACCATGCTCAACCACAACAAGCGCTCCATCACGCTCGACACCAAAAAGCCCAAAGGCAAAGAGGTGCTCGACCGGCTCATCAAAGAATGCGACGTGATGGTCGAAAACTTTGCCCCCGGCGCGCTCGACCGCATGGGCATTACCTGGGAACATATTCAAGCCCTCAACCCACGCATGATCGTGGCGTCGGTCAAAGGCTTTGGCCCCGGCCCCTATGAAGACTGCAAGGTATATGAAAACGTCGCCCAATGCGCGGGCGGCGCGGCATCCACCACCGGCTTTGACGACGGCCCGCCCGTGGTCACTGGCGCGCAAATTGGCGACAGCGGCACCGGCCTGCACTTGGCCCTGGGCATTGTGGCCGCGCTCTACCAACGCAACAGCACTGGTCGTGGGCAAAAAGTGCTAGCCCCCATGCAAGACGCGGTGTTAAACCTGTGCCGCGTCAAACTGCGCGACCAGCAGCGCCTTGAGCGCACGGGCACCATGCACGAGTACCCGCAGTACCCCGACGGTAAATTTGGCTCCGCCGTACCGCGCGCAGGCAACGCCTCGGGCGGCGGCCAACCGGGCTCCATTTTGAAGTGCAAGGGCTGGGAGACCGACCCCAATGCCTACATTTACTTCATTACCCAAGGTGCCGTCTGGCCAGCGGTGTGCAAAGTGATCGGCGAAGAAGGCTGGATCACCGACGAAGCCTACGCCACACCCGGCGCACGCCTGCTGCACCTAAAGCCCATCTTCGCGCGCATCGAGCAGTGGACCATGACCAAAACCAAGTTCGAGGCCATGAACATCTTGAACCAATACGACATTCCCTGCGGCCCGATTTTGTCGATGAAAGAAATCGCCGAAGAACCCGCCCTGCGTGCCACCGGCACCATCGTCGAAGTAGACCACCCCGTGCGCGGCAAATACCTCACCGTGGGCAACCCCATCAAAATGTCCGACAGCGCCACCGAAGTCACCCGCTCACCCCTGCTGGGCGAGCACACCAACGAAGTGTTGGCGCAGTTGGGCTATGGCGCAGATGCGATTGCGCAGTTGCGGGAAGAACGTGTGATTTGAGGTTCTCGACTTAAGAATCCACCTGCACCTTCGCATCCTTGATCACCTTGGCCCACTTGACGCGCTCGACGCGCATAAAGTCGGCAAAGCGCTCGGGGCTGCCGCCGCCGTCTTCGGCGCCGTATTGCTCGAACTTTTCCATCACTTCGGGCAAGGCCATCACCTTGTTGACGTCTTCGTTCATGCGTTTGGCAAAGGCGGGGGGCAACTTGGCGGGGCCAACCAGGCCGTACCAGGTGGTGGCGTCAAAGCCGGGGAAGCCCGACTCGTGCATGGTGGGAACGTTGGGGTAAGCTTTGGCGCGTTTGACGCGGGTTTGCGCAATGGCAATGAGCTTGCCGCCCTTGACGTGCGGGGTGGCCGCCGTCATGGTTTCAAAGCAGTAGTTGACCTGCCCGCCGATCAAGTCGGTGAGCGCGGGGGCAGAGCCTTTATAGGGCACGTGCAACGCAAAAATGCCCGCACGCAGCTTGAACATTTCCAGCGCCAAATGCTGGGCCGAGCCACCGCCTGCCGAGGCAAAACTGATGTGCCCGGGCTGGGCCTTGCACAAGGCCACCAAGTCTTTCACGGTTTTGGCCGGCTGCGCCTCGTTGCACACCAGCAGGTTGGGCGTCACACCCACCAGGGCGATGGGCGTGAAGTCGCGCTCGGCGTTGTAGCCTAGCTTGGGTACCAGGCTGGGGGCTAGCGCATGGCTGTTGATGTGGGCCATCAGCAGGGTGTTGCCGTCGGGCGCTTGCTTAGACACATAGTCGGCCGCGATGACGCCTGCCGCACCAGCCTTGTTCTCGATCAAGATGGCGGTCTTCCACAGCTCGCCGAGTTTTTGGCCGACCACGCGGGCGAGCGCGTCGGTGCCGCCCCCGGGCGGAAAGCCCACCACGATGCGAATCGGTCCACTGGGCAGGCTCTGCGCGCGCAGCATGGGCGCGGCCATGCTGCTGGCTGCGGCCACCAGGGCGGTGTTAAAACTTCTGCGCTGCATAGAGTCTCTCCGTATGCTTTATACCAATTTATAAGACCAAAAGGCCCGGAACGCCTGTAAACCGTGCGTATACAGCTATTTATTTGATAGCAGCTGATTTTACCGCAGGCGCTGGGTTGCCCGCAAAATACTCCATCGCAGCGTGCACGCCCGAACCGGCCAGCGCAACGCCTGCGAGCTTCATGCCCATCTCACAGGCGGCCACGGCGGCCACCAGGGTGAGGTCGTTGCAGTCACCCAAGTGGCCAATGCGGAACATGCGGCCCTTGAGCTTGCCCAGGCCGGTGCCCAGCGAGCAGTCAAAGCGCTCGTAAATGATTTTGCGCACTGCATCGGCGTCTACGCCCTGGGGCATGACCACACCCGTGAGCACCGGCGAATACACCGCTGATTCGGCGCACTGGATCTGCAAGCCCCAGGCGCGCACCGCGGCGCGCACGCCCTCGCCCCAGCGCACATGGCGCGCAAAGGTGGCGGGCAAACCGCCATGGCGCGGGTCGAGCAGCATGTCGCAGGCTTCGTTCAGGCCATAGAGCAAATTGGTGTTGGGCGTGGTCGGCCAGTAGCCGGTTTTGTTCATCTCCAAAATCTCATCCCAGGCCCAGTAGGCCTTGGGCATGCTGGCTTTTTTGCCCGCCTCAATGGCCTTGGCCGACAAGGCATGAAAGCTAATGCCGGGCGGCAGCATCAAACCCTTTTGGCTGCCGCTGATCGACACATCGGCCCCCACCGCGTCGTGGCTATAGGCCGCTGAACCCAGGCCGCTGATAGTGTCTACCAGCAGCAAAGCCGGGTGGCCAGCCGCGTCGATGGCTTTGCGCACGGCAGCAATGTCGCTCGTTGCGCCAGTGGAAGTTTCGTTGTGCACCACGCACACCGCCTTGATGGCGTGCTGCGCGTCGGCCTTAAGGCGGGCTTCGATCAAATCAGCCTGCACGCCGGCGCGGTAGCTGCTCGGCAGGCCAGTCGCAGCGTCGGCGCCGGGCATGGCGATGACCTCTGCGTTCAAGCCCATGCGCACGGCGAGCTTTTGCCACAGCGCGGCAAAGTGACCAGTCTCGTACATCAGCACATGGTCGCCGGGGCTGCACACGTTAGTGAGCGCCGCTTCCCACGCGCCGGTGCCCGAGGCTGGGTAGATGATGACGGGCCCGGTCGTTTGGTAGACCTGTTGGATTTTGCCCAGCACGCGCAAGCCCAACGCGGCAAACTCAGGGCCACGGTGGTCGATGGTGGGGTAGCTCATGGCCCGCAAGATGCGGTCGGGCACCGGCGAAGGGCCGGGGATTTGCAAGAAGTGGCGGCCAGTGGGGTGAAAGTCGAGGTTCAGCATGGTTTTTCCTTTGGCGTATTTTTGCATACAAAATGTTTTTTGCCAAGCAAGTGAGGTAGTGGTTTACGCTGGTTTTCTGCGTTTTGGCTTTTGCTTTACATAGGGCCTTGAAACTACTAGGTTTTGCGTTGCCTGGCAACAGCAATGTTTGACAAATTCAAATTTTGCATACAAAATAAAAGCATGACCGCCCACATAGTCAAGCTCCCGCAAACCGCCCTGCACGAACACGCCGCCAGCCGCGTGCGCCAAATGCTGGTCGAAGGCCGCATTGCGCCCGGCGCCAAGCTCAACGAACGCGAGCTGAGCGACGCGCTGCACATCTCGCGTACGCCGCTGCGCGAGGCCATCAAGATGCTCGCCGCTGAGGGCTTGGTTGAACTGCTGCCCAACCGCGGCGCGGTGGCTGTGCAACTGAGCGAGGCCGACGTGTTGCACACCTTTGAGGTGATGGCGGGCTTAGAAGCCCAGTCGGGCGAACTGGCCGCACAGCGCATCACCGACGCCGAGCTGGCCGAAATTAAGGCCACGCATTTTGAAATGCTCGCCGCCTGGACGCGGCGCGATTTGTCCAACTACTACCGGCTCAACGCGACCATTCACCGCGCCATCAACGCCGCTGCCAAAAACCCGGTGCTGGGTATCACCTACACCCAGGTCAACGCCCGCCTGCAGGCCCTGCGCTTTCGCTCCAACCAAGACGAAGACAAATGGAAAACTGCCGTCAAAGAACACGAGCAAATGGTCGCCGCCCTGACCAAGCGCGACGCCGCTGCCATGCGCAACGTGCTGCTCACCCACCTGAACCACAAGCGTGACGCCGTGCTGGCCTTGCTGCGCGCTGCGTCACTGGAACGCGCAGCTGTTTAATGCAGACAGCCCAACGGCCGGACGCACCCCTTATCCTTGAACCCACAAATTTATGAACGCTCCCCTGCCCCGCTCTGCTCTTGCTCCGGCCGATGTGTACAACAGCGTGGCCCGTGCCAGCAATGAAGTGGCGGGCCGCTTGGCTGCGCGCCTGTCTAGCGAGACGCAGGGCGAGGTCTTGTTCAGCGCTGCCGACCGGGGCCGCTACGCGACCGATGCCTCCATTTACCAAGTGATGCCGGTGGGCGTGTTTGTGCCACGCAGCTCGGCAGAGGCCAAGATGGCGCTTCACATTTGCCGCGACATGGGCGTGCCCCTGGTGCCGCGCGGCGGTGGCACCAGCCAGTGCGGGCAGACCACAGGTGCGGGTCTGGTGATCGACCATTCCAAATACGTGCGCAAGATTTTGGAAGTCGATACCGAGCAACGCAGCGTCAAAGTCGAGCCCGGCATCGTGCTCGACCATTTAAACGCTGCGCTCAAGCCGCATGGTCTGTGGTACCCGGTGGATGTGTCTACTAGCGCCCAGGCCACGCTGGGCGGCATGGCGGGCAACAACTCTTGCGGCAGCCGCTCCATCGCCTACGGCAACATGGTGCACAACGTGCTGGGTGCCAGCGCATGGCTCGCAGACGGCCGCCTGCTGGACTTGAGCCGCTATGAAAATGCGAGCGGCCCGGCGCGCCAGTTGGGCGACTACGTGAAAACTTTGGCCGACAGCCTGCGCCCCCAGATCGAGGCCCATTGGCCCAAGGTGCTGCGCCGCGTGGCGGGCTACAACCTGGACATTTTCCACAACCAAAACCAAAAGCCCTACACGCAAGACGGCTCGGTCAACCTGGCGCATTTGCTGGTGGGCAGCGAGGGCACGCTGGCGCTCACGCAGTCTTTGACGCTCAAGCTCAGCGAACTGCCGCGCGCCAAGGTGCTAGGCGTGGTCAACTTCCCCACGTTTTACCAGGCCATGGACGCGGCCCAGCACATCGTCCAAATGGGCGGCAGCGCCTTAAGCGCGGTCGAGCTGGTAGACCGCACCATGGTGCACTTGGCCCTGCAAAACCCGGCCTTTGCGCCGACCATGCGCACAGCGCTATCGCCCTCCATCAACGGCGGCGACCCGGAAGCGGTTTTGTTGGTGGAGTTCTCAGGCGCGAGCAAGGCAGCCATCGCGCCAAAAATCAAAGAACTGGTCGAGCTGATGGGCGACTTAGGTCTACCCGGCAGCGTGGTGCAAATGCTCGACGAAGCGCCACAAAAAGCCCTGTGGGAAGTGCGCAAGGCGGGCCTCAACATCATGATGAGCCTCAAAGGCGACGGCAAGCCCGTGAGCTTTATTGAAGACTGCGCCGTGCCACTAGAGCACTTGGCCGAATACACCGACGCGCTCACCCAGGTGTTTCGCAAACACGGCAGCAAGGGCACGTGGTACGCGCATGCGTCGGTGGGCACACTGCATGTGCGGCCTATCCTGGACATGCGGCGCGAAGGAGCGCCTAAGATGCGCGCCATCGCCGAAGAAGCTTCCGAGCTGGTGCGCAAGTTCAAAGGCGCCTACAGCGGCGAACATGGCGACGGCCTGTGCCGTGGCGAATGGATCGAGTGGCAGTTTGGCCCGCAAATCACGCAAGCCTTTACCAGCATCAAGCAGTTCATGGACCCGGCTAATCTGCTCTGCCCGCAGCGCATGGTGGGCACGCCTGCCGCCCCGCTGCCGCGCATGGACGACACGCGGGTGATGCGCTTTCCGCCCAGCTACAGAGTCATTGCGCTGACCACCGCGCTCGACTGGTCGGCTTGGAACGTACAAAACAACCCGGCCACCGAAGAAACCAGCGCGCCCGGCAGCGGCGGCGACCCAGCCCAGGGCTTTGCCAAAGCAGTAGAGATGTGCAACAACAACGGCCACTGCCGCAAGTTCGACACTGGCACCATGTGCCCCAGCTACCGCGTGACGCGCGACGAAATGCATTCCACCCGTGGCCGCGCCAACACCCTGCGCCTGGCGCTGAGCGGCCAGCTGGAAGGCATGAACGCGCAAGACGCGTTCACCAGCGAGGCGGTCAAAGACGCCATGGACTTGTGCGTCGGCTGCAAAGGCTGCAAGCGCGACTGCCCCACCGGCGTGGACATGGCCAAGATGAAGGTGGAGTTTTTGCACCACTACAAAGCGCGCCACGGCCACACGCTCAAAGACAAGCTGATCGCCCACCTGCCCGCCTACGCGCACATCGCCAGCCGCTTCGCGCCCCTGCTTAATCTGCGCGACCGCATCCCCGGCTTGGCCTGGGCGAGTGAAAAGCTGCTGGGCTTGTCGGCCCAACGCAGCCTGCCGCAGTGGCAGCGGCAGCACTTTTTCAACACCCTGGGGAGCTCCCAAGGCTGCGCCCAAAGCTCGGTAAAAAACTCAGTACAGCACCCGCACAGCGCCACGCGTGAAGAGGCCTTAGCCGCCCCAAAAAGCGTGGTGCTGTTTGTTGACACCTTCAACGGCTATTTTGAATCCGAGAACGCGTTTGCAGCCTTAAAAGTGCTGCAAACGGGCGGCTACTGTGCGTATGTAGCTACCAAAACTGTAGCAATCGGAGCGTCTACAGGTGCTGCGCTGTGCTGTGGACGCACCTATTTGGCCAGTGGCATGGTGGACGAAGCCAAGGCCAAACTGCGCGAACTCATTGCCCACCTGCTGCCCTTTGCGCAAAAGGGCATTGCCATCGTCGGCCTAGAGCCGTCTTGCCTGCTAACCCTGCGCGACGAAGCGCTCAGCATGGGCCTGGGCGAAGACGCGCAACGGGTGGCTGCGCACGCCATGCTGTTGGAAGAATTTTTGGCCCGCGAGGCCAAGGCAGGCCAGCTCGAAGATTTAAAAGCCAAGCTGCAAGCCACCAGCCAACCCATCTTGCTGCACGGCCACTGCCACCAAAAAGCCTTTGGCGCGGTGAGCCCCATCTTGGACGTGCTGCGCATGATCCCCGGCGCCAAGCCCGAGCTGATCGAGTCCAGCTGTTGCGGCATGGCCGGTAGCTTTGGCTACGAGGCCACCCACCACACCATGAGCATGCAAATGGCCGAGCAGAGCCTGCTCCCCGCCATCCGCAAACAAGCGGACGCCATCGTCGTAGCCGACGGCACCAGCTGCCGCCACCAGATTGCCGACGGCGCACAGCGCGAGGCCGTGCATGTGGCGAAGTTGTTGGCGGGATTGATACGCTAACAGAGCGACAGAGTCACAGGGCGAATAGATCGCCCCTTACGAAGCCACCACTCGCAAGAATCCCACGCCCCAACGCGCCCTTAGCGCGGCCTCCTCGTGCAGCGCTTGAAGCGCGGGCGCCGCTCTCAGAGGAGAAAAGCGGTGCTCTCCAATGAAAAAAACAACGTTTCAGAGGAGAAAAAGCGTTTTCTCCCTTGGAAAGTGGCGTTTTCTCCAGTAGCATCGGCCTTGCCAGAGGGGAACGCAGGTTCTTCGCTGGTGATTAATCAACTTCTAGAAGGAAATTCAATCATGGCAACTGCGAAAAAAGCACCCGCGAAGAAAGCTGCAGTCAAAGCAGCACCCGCAAAGAAAGCCGCTCCAGCGAAAAAAGTGGTAGCAACCAAGGCAGCCCCCGCGAAGAAAGCGGCTCCGGCTAAAAAAGCAGCTCCGGCCAAGAAAGCCGCTGCTCCTGCAAAAAAAGTAGCTGCTAAAAAGGCCCCGGCCAAAAAGCGCACGCCCAATGCAGCCTTCATGAAGGCCCTGGCTCCGAGCGCCGCTCT
>CANFOR010000026.1 GCA_947448675.1 Betaproteobacteria bacterium | reverse complement strand
CGAGTCGCTGGCTATCTCTACGGTGACGGTCGCAGAGTTGGCATTCGGTATTGCAAAGAGCACCCGAGCTGATTCGCGGGCAAAGCTGGAGAACTTTTTGTCGAAATTCCCCATCGTGGACTGGGACCAAGATGCCGCTTGGATCTATGGCAACGTACGCAAAGATTTGGAAGCCAAGGGCCAACGCATTGGCGAGCGAGATTTGTTGCTGGCCTGCCAAGCGCTTGCACTAGATGCCACGATGGTCACCAACAACACCCGGGAATTCGAGCGTATTGAAGGTTTGCGGCTGGAGAATTGGGTTTGAACGTGATTGCTTCAGTTCTTAGCAGGCAAACGGATCAGCAGCGCCGCGCCGTTGCCAAAGCCATAACCTTGCTTGAGTCTACGCGCGCAGACCATCGCGTGCAGGCAGACGAATTACTAACTGCTCTGCTACCCCACACAGGCCAATCATTTCGTCTGGGTATCAGCGGCGTACCCGGTGTAGGTAAATCAACCTTTATCGAGACGCTAGGCTTATATTTGATCGACCAAGGACACCGCGTAGCCGTGCTCACTATTGACCCATCGTCCACTGTGTCCGGCGGCTCCATCTTGGGCGATAAAACGCGGATGGAAAAACTCTCGGTGCACGAGAAAGCCTACATTCGCCCCAGCCCCAGCAGTGGCACGCTGGGCGGCGTGACCGAGAAGACTCGTGAGGCTATGCTGGTGTGCGAGGCGGCAGGCTACGATATTGTGATTGTTGAAACCGTAGGCGTGGGGCAGAGCGAAACGGCAGTGGCGGGCATGACGGATATGTTTGTGCTGATGCAGTTGCCCAATGCGGGTGACGACCTGCAGGCGATTAAAAAAGGCGTGATGGAGCTGGCCGATTTGGTGGTGATTAACAAGGCCGATATCGACAAAGATGCTGCTACGCGCGCGCAGGCGCAGATCACCTCTGCGATGCGGCTGTTTGGGCAGCAGGGCAACCCGGCGCATGCGCAGCACGACGCGGCGGTGTGGCATCCAAAAGCCATTCATCTGTCCGCGCTGCTGGGTACCGGCGTGCAAGATTTTTGGCAAAGCGTGTCTAGCTTTAAAGATTTGCAAGTGCAGAGCGGCAAGCTGACGCAGCGCAGACAGCAGCAGGCGCTGGCTTGGATGCGCGAGCGCATTGACGCTGGTTTGCAGCGTGCCTTTCAGCACAACACGCAAGTCAAAGCGGCGCTACCCCAACTCATGCAAGACGTGCTGGCAGGCCGCGTGGCGGCTTCTACCGCTGCCAGAAAATTGCTCGATATACATGCCAAAACAACCTGAACAGCGCATAAACAGTGCGTAGACAGCTATTAAATTTATAGTAATTGGAAACCAGCCATGCAAAATATTCTGCAACAACTTGAAGCCAAACGTGAGCTCGCGCGCCAAGGCGGTGGTGAAAAACGCATTGCCGCACAACACAAAAAAGGCAAGCTCAGCGCACGCGAGCGGCTCGACGTCTTGCTCGACGAGGGCACGTTTGAAGAGTGGGACATGTTTGTCGAACACCGCTGTGTGGACTTCGGTATGGAGGCGCAAAAAATCCCAGGCGACGGCGTGGTCACAGGCTACGGCATGATCAACGGGCGCTTGGTGTTTGTCTTCAGCCAAGACTTCACGGTGTTTGGCGGTGCACTGAGCGAGGCGCATGCCGAGAAGATTTGCAAGATCATGGACCAGGCCATGAAGGTCGGCGCGCCGGTGATCGGACTGAACGACTCGGGTGGCGCACGCATTCAAGAAGGTGTGGCCTCACTGGGTGGCTATGCCGATATTTTTCAGCGCAATATGTTGGCCAGCGGCGTGATTCCGCAAATCAGCATGGTCATGGGGCCGTCGGCTGGCGGCGCGGTGTACAGCCCGGCCATTACCGACTTCATCTTCATGGTCAAAGACAGCAGCTACATGTTCGTCACCGGGCCCGAGGTGGTCAAGACCGTGACGCACGAAGAGGTGAGCGCTGAAGAGCTGGGCGGTGCGATCACCCACACCACCAAGAGTGGCGTGGCCGATTTGGCCTTTGAGAACGACGTAGAAGCCCTGCTGATGCTGCGCCGCCTGTACAACTACCTGCCGCTCAACAACCGCGAGAAAGCCCCGGTGCGCAAGAGCGGCGACCCGTCTGACCGCGCCGAGCCCAGTCTCAACACACTGGTGCCCGACAACCCCAATAAGCCCTATGACATGAAGGAGCTGATTGTCAAAACCGTAGACGATGGTGACTTTTTTGAAATTCAGCCCGAGTACGCCAAAAACATCGTGGTCGGTTTTGCCCGCATGGACGGCCAAACTATTGGCATCGTGGCCAACCAGCCCTTGGTGTTGGCCGGTTGCCTGGACATTAAAAGCTCGGTCAAGGCCGCGCGCTTTGTGCGCTTTTGCGATGCCTTCAACATCCCGGTGGTGACCTTTGTCGATGTGCCTGGCTTCATGCCCGGCACGGCGCAAGAATACGGCGGCATCATCAAGCACGGGGCCAAGCTGCTCTATGCCTATGCCGAATGCACGGTGCCCAAGATCACCGTCATCACCCGCAAAGCCTACGGCGGGGCCTATGACGTGATGGCTTCAAAGCACCTGCGTGGCGACGTTAACTTTGCCTGGCCGCATGCCGAGATCGCTGTCATGGGCGCTAAAGGCGCGGTAGAGATCATCTTCCGCGAAGACAAGGGCGACCCGGCCAAGCTGGCCGCCAAAGAGGCTGAATACAAGGCGCGGTTTGCCAACCCCTTTGTAGCCGGTGCGCGCGGCTTCATCGACGACGTGATCTTGCCCAGCGAAACGCGCAAGCGTATTTGCCGTTCGCTGGTGATGCTCAAAGACAAGAAGCTAGAAAACCCGTGGCGCAAACACGGGAACATCCCGCTGTGATGAGTTTTTAATTGTTCATATTTGACTTATAAAATAGAATAAATGACAATTAAAGTTCTTATGAGAACATTTAACTTTTTATCCCCACAGGACATTTGCACAACATTGGGCGAACGAGTCAAGCGTTTGCGTCTGGCACAAAACTTGAGCCAGCAACAGTTGGCGCAGATGTCGCAAACATCACTCTCATCCGTGCGCAGGCTAGAAGCGCAGGGGCAGGGTAGCCTTGAATTTGTTGTGCGCGTAGCGCTGGCATTGCAGGCGGTGGAGCAACTTGATGGTTTGTTTGCGCAACCCATACAAAGCATTGCGCAAGCTGAGCGTGAGCTGGCTTTGGCGCAACGCCAGCGTGCACGTCTGCCCAAGACCGCCTTGAAGTCAGTCGCACGGTGATGAAAAAGCTCCACGTTATTTATGGCGGCTGGGGTGAGCGCTGGCCACTGGGCACTTTGGCCGATACCGGTCGCGTTATTTTTTTTGAATATTCAGCGCAAGCTATAGCGCGTGGCTTGCAGTTGTCACCCCTGCATCAGCCCTTGCCGCGCGCGGGTGCGGTCGCCGTGGCGTTCAAAGGACAGGCGCACGCCTATGGTTTGCCGGGGTTCATTGCCGATGCTTTGCCGGACGGATGGGGCATGTTGCTGATGGACCGGGCTTTGCTCAAGTTAGGGCGCAATTCGCGTGAAGTTTCTGTGCTGGAACGTTTGGCCATTGTGGGTGATCGCGCCATGGGTGCCCTGTCGTTTGAGCTCGCAGATGAAGACGTCTTGCCTGCTGAGATATTGCAACTTAAAGCCTTGGCTGACGAGGTCACGGTGCTTCAATCCGACGAGAACTTTGAGTCGCATGTCAGCGACTCTCAGCTTCGGCATTTGATGCAGCTGGGTGGCTCGCCCCAAGGCGCGCGGCCCAAAGTGTTGGTGGACTTCAACACCCGTACCGGGCGATTGAGCAGTGGTATGCCCTTGACTGGCAGTACGACACCCTGGTTGATTAAATTTCCTGCGGGCAGTGAGCACCGCGAGGTTAGCGCCATTGAAGAGCTGTACGCCCGCTTGGCGCGACAAGGTGGCATCGACATGCCGCGCAGCCGGTTTTTTGATCTGGGCACGAAGAGCAGCGCTTTCGGTGTGGAGCGCTTTGACCGTGAGGTCAAACCCAGCAAGCAAGTGCTTCGCGTGCCCATTATGAGCTTGTCGGCTTACCTGCAGGCCGATCACCGCCTTCCCTCGCTGGACTACGAGACGGTGTTGTTGGCCACACTGCGTTTGACGGGCGACCAGCGCGAAGTGGTCAAGGCTTTCGAGCGCTGCCTCTTCAACGTCATCATGCATAACCGCGATGACCACAGCCGAAACTTTGCCTACCGCTTGGATGAGCAGGGCCGATGGAAACTGTCACCCGCGTTTGATTTGACCTACAGCTTTGGCCCTGGTGGTGAGCACGCCACCAGTGTGGCGGGGCATGGTAAGAACATCAACCGCGCCCACTTGTTGCAAGTGGCTAAAGCGGGTGGTGTGCCGATGAAAACGGCTGAACGCTGCATCCATGACTGGGTCGCTGTTGCTGGCGGTATGAATAAGTGCGTGCGCGATCTGCCTATCCGGCGCGCCACTTTGCAGGGGCTGCTCAAGTCCACCGCCGAACGTCTTGAGGCCATCAGCGCATGAGCTGCTTGAACACCTGGATGGACGCTTGCATGGCTGCAGGGCCAGTCAAGCGCTATCGGCAGCGCAATCCGCTTGCAGAGAAGATGCGCTGGGTGCAGACCTCTGCAGGTGTGGTGCGTGTGTTCGACTCGGGAGGGGACAAACCTTGTGTGGTGATGACACCGGACGGCCCCAATGTGATCGAGCATTACCAGCGCTTGTTTGAGCTGCTAACGCCTCACGTGCGTGTGGTGTGTTTTGACATGCCGGGTTTTGGTTTTTCAGCGCCGAGTTCAGGTTACGACCATTCGCTGGATCAAGGTGCGGCGGCCATCATCGAGTTGCTTGATCGGTTGAATGTGCCCCAAGCAACCTTGGCCATGTCCTGTGCGAATGGCTTTTACGCCCTTCGGGTGGCGCGACTCGAACCGCACCGGGTGACGCGTCTTGTGTTGTCGCAAACCCCTTCGATGCAAGCCATGCACCGCTGGACGGATCGTGTCGTGCCTAGGCTGTTGAAACTGCCTTTGCTGGGGCAAGTGGTGAGTCGATTGTTCAGGCAAAAGATGGCGGCGTCTTGGTACCGTATCGCCTTGCCAAAATCAACGGATGCGACGCCTTTCCAGCAAACATCCCATCAGGCCTTGCGTTGCGGTGCTTGCTTCAGCCTCGCGGGTGTGGTGCAAGGGTTGCTGCGTGAGTCGGTCGATGCCACGTTGGGCACGCACGCGCCTTGCATGGTGCTATGGGGTGCGAAAGATCGCTCCCATAGCGTTACCGACCTCCATGCTGTTTTGCGCGATGTGCCGCAGGCGGAGGTGATTGTTTTCGATGATTGCGGGCATTTTCCTGACCTGGAAAACCCGCAGCGGTTTGCGCAAATTTTGCTGGCACAAGTGACACGTGTTCTGTCTGTCAAGCTTGGGTCTCATAACGAAGTGAATAGCGCGTTTGTTTAAAAATAGGAAGTAAAAATGTTCACCAAAATTCTCATCGCCAACCGTGGCGAAATCGCCTGCCGCGTCATCGCGTCGGCCCGCAAGATGGGCATCAAAACTGTGGCCGTTTACTCGGACGCTGATAAGGAAGCACGCCATGTGCAGCTGGCCGACGAAGCTGTGCACATAGGCGCTGCACCCAGCCGCGAGAGCTATTTGCTGGCCGACAAGATCATCGCAGCCTGCAAAGCCACGGGCGCGCAGGCCGTGCACCCGGGCTATGGTTTTTTGAGCGAGAACGAAGCTTTTGCCAAGCGCGTAGAGGAAGAAGGCATTGTCTTTATTGGCCCCAAGCACTACAGCATTGCCGCCATGGGCGACAAGATTGCTTCCAAAAAGCTAGCAGGCCAAGCAGGCGTGAACTGCATTCCGGGGCATAACGCTGCCATCGGCACGGCCGAACAGGCAGTGGGCATTGCCCAAGGCATTGGCTACCCGGTGATGATCAAGGCCAGCGCGGGCGGCGGCGGCAAGGGCTTGCGCGTGGCCTTTAACGACAAAGAAGCTTTTGAAGGCTTTACCAGTTGCAGCAACGAGGCGCGCAACAGCTTTGGCGATGACCGCGTCTTCATTGAAAAGTTTGTCGAAGAGCCGCGCCATATTGAAATCCAGGTGCTGGGCGACGCACATGGCAATGTCATCTATCTGAACGAACGCGAATGTTCGATCCAGCGCCGCCACCAAAAAGTAATCGAAGAAGCGCCGTCGCCCTTCATCACCGAGGCTACGCGCAAAGCCATGGGCGAGCAAGCCGTGCTGTTGGCCAAGGCGGTGAGCTACCAAAGCGCGGGCACGGTGGAGTTTGTGGTTGGCAAAGACCAAAGCTTTTACTTTTTAGAGATGAACACCCGCCTGCAGGTGGAACACCCGGTGACCGAATGCATCACCGGGCTCGACCTGGTCGAGCTGATGATCCGCGTCGCCGCAGGCGAGCCGCTGCCGGTGGCACAAAAAGACGTGCAGCGCAATGGCTGGGCGATCGAGTGCCGCATCAACGCCGAAGACCCGTTTCGCAACTTCTTGCCCAGCACCGGGCGCTTGGTGCGCTTTCAGCCGCCTGCGCAAACCATGCAGCAAGGCGACACACAGGCGCTGTACGGTGTGCGGGTCGACACAGGCGTGCAAGACGGTGGTGAGATTCCCATGTACTACGACTCGATGATCGCCAAGCTCATCGTGCACGGCAAAGACCGCAAGGAGGCGATTGGCAAAATGCGTGAGGCATTGAACGGCTTTGTGATTCGCGGCATCAGCAGCAACATCCCGTTCCAGGCCGCGCTGCTAGCCCACCCCAAGTTTGTTGCGGGTGACTTCAACACCGGCTTCATTGCCGAAAACTATGGCAAAGGCTTTGCCGCCGAAGACGTGCCGCATGCCGACCCCGACTTTCTCATTGCCCTGGCGGCCTTCGTGCGGCGCAAGTCGCGCGAGCGCGCCGCAGGCCTGAGCGGCCAGTTGCCCGGCTACGGCGTGCAGGTCGGCAAAGACTATTGCGTCATCGTGCTGCAGGCCGATGGTAAGCACCGCTACAGCCCAGTGCATGTAGATGAATTTATAGGTGAATCGGGCTCTGCGCTTGTCAAGACGGGCGTAGGCAGCTACAAAATTTGTAGCACCTCGCGCTTGAACGACGTGCGCATTACGGGCACGGTGAATGGCCTGGCCTTTACCGCGCAGATCGAGCGCGGCTCGGCCAAGAACCCACTGGCCCTGCGCGTGCAACACAACGGTACGCAGATCGACGCCCTGGTGGTCTCGCCGCGCATGGCCGAGTTGCACCGCCTGATGCCGCACAAAATGCCGCCCGACATGAGCCGCTACGTGCTCTCGCCCATGCCCGGTTTGCTGGTCGACGTGGCCGTACAGCCCGGCCAAAAAGTGCAGGCGGGCGAGCGCGTGGCAGTGATCGAAGCCATGAAGATGGAAAACGTGCTGTTTGCCGCTGCCGACGGCGTGGTCGGCAAGGTGCTGGCCAGCAAGGGCGAGTCGCTCACGGTAGACCAAGCCATTGTGGAGTTTGTATGAACAGCACCGTGCAGCGCCCCTTTCAAGTGCTGGGCATCCAGCAAATCGCCATCGGCGGCCCCGACAAGCAGCGCCTGCGCAGCCTGTGGGTGGACATGCTGGGCTTGCAGGTCACGGGTAACTTTGTCAGTGAACGCGAGAACGTAGACGAAGACATTTGCGCCATCGGCAGCGGCCCGCACAAGGTCGAGGTCGACTTGATGCAACCCATCGACGCCAACAAAAAACCAGCCGTGCACAGCACCCCACTCAACCATGTGGGCTTATGGATCGACGACCTGCCCCAGGCGGTGGAGTGGCTAACCGCTCAAGGCGTGCGCTTTGCGCCCGGCGGCATTCGCCAAGGCGCTGCGGGCTACGACATTTGCTTCTTGCACCCCAAGAGCAACGATGAGTTCCCCATAGCGGGCGAGGGCGTGCTGATCGAGCTGGTGCAAGCCCCGCCCGAGGTGGTGTTGGCCTTGCGCTGAGCCCTTCTTTACTTGTGCGCCGCCCCGCGCTGCGCCCGCACCTTGGCCAGCACGGCTTCTATCACCGACTGCTTTTTCTGCTCTTGTTGCGCATCGTGCTGCGCTGCTTGCAGTGCTTTGGGCTCAGAAGGCGCGTCAGACGTGCGTCGGGCGCTATGGAATGCATAGCTATCGCGGGCTGCGTCGGCTTGCGCAGCCGACCATGCGGCCCAGCCAGTGGCGCTGCCGCTGGCGTTTTCCATCGTGATGCAATCGACCGGGCAGGGCGGCAAGCACAGCGCGCAGCCGGTGCAGTCGGCCTCGACCACGGTGTGCATGCGTTTGATCCGGCCAACGATGGCATCGACCGGGCAGGCCTCTAGGCACAGGGTGCAGCCGATGCACCAGGCCTCGTCGATCACCGCCACGCTGCGCGGCCCTTCGAGGCCGTGTGTTGCGCTCAGAGGCAGCACCGGCAGGCCGGTGATGGCCGCCAAACGCGCCACGCCTTCAGCGCCGCCGGGCGGGCACTGGTTGATGGCCGCCTCGCCCTGGGCAATGGCCTGGGCGTAGGCCGCGCAGTCGGGGTAGCCGCAGCGCGTGCACTGGGTTTGCGGCAGGGCCGCCAGAATGCGTGCGGCGGTGGCGTTTGGCATGCTGGCGAGCATGGCCCAAGCTTTGCGGTTAAGCGGCCTTGCGGCGTGGCGCAGTTTTGGCGCTTGGCTTTGCGGCGGGCTTGGCGACGGGTTTAGCAATAGGCTTTGCCACGGCCTTGGCAGGCTTTGCAACAGCTTGCGCCTTGGGCTGTACCGCAGCGTGCGCTGCTACATTTTCGGTAGCATTCAATGCAGTTTTGGCGGGCGTTGCAGCTGTTTTAGCTTTTTTACTAGGCTGGTGCTGGGCTATAAAATCCCGCACCACTGGGTAGACCACCTCGCGCCAGCGCTTGCCGCTGAAGATGCCATAGTGCCCTGCACCGGATGCTTCCAGGTGCTGGTGTTTGGCCTTGGGCACGCCGCTGCACAGACCGTGTGCAGACTCGGTTTGGCCCGAGCCGGAAATGTCATCTAACTCGCCTTCGACGGTGAGTACGGCGCTGTGCGCAATGTCTTGCGGGCGCACCAACTCGGCCACGCCTTCGGGGTTGCGCACTTCCCATGTGCCTTTGACCAAGGCGAAGTCTTGGAATACCACTTTGATGGTGTCGAGGTAGTAGTCGGCGTCCATGTCGAGCACGGCGTTGTACTCGTCGTAGAACTTGGTGTGGGCATCGGCGCTGGTGTCGTCGCCCTTGATGAGGTCTTTGAAGTAGTCAAAGTGGCTCTTGGCGTGGCGGTCGGGGTTCATGGCGACAAAGCCGGTGTGCTGCAAAAAGCCCGGGTAGACCAAGCGGCCCGCACCCGGAAAGTTGCTGGGCACGCGGTAGATCACGTTGTTTTCAAACCAGCTAAAGCTTTTGTTGGTGGCCAGGTTGTTCACGGAGGTGGGTGATTTGCGCGCGTCAATCGGGCCACCCATCATGGTCATGCTCAAGGGCGTGGTCTCGCCGCGGCTGGCCATCAGCGAGACCGCTGCCAGCACTGGCACGGTGGGCTGGCAGACGCTGACCACATGGCAGTTGCCGTATTGCTTTTGCAGGTGGCGAATGAACTCTTGCACGTAGTTCACATAATCGTCGAGGTGAAACGCGCCTTCGGTCAGGGGCACCAAACGGGCGTTTTTCCAGTCGGTGATGTAGACCTTGTGGTCTTTCAGCATGGTCTTGACAGTGTCGCGCAACAGCGTGGCGTAGTGGCCCGACAGCGGCGCCACGATCAGCACCGCAGGCTGGCCTTTGAGAGTTTCCAGGGTGGCAGTGTCGTCGGTAAAGCGCTTGAAGCGGCGCAGCTCGCAAAAGGGTTTGTCGATTTCAATGCGCTCGTGCACAGCCACGTCTACCGCGCCAGCACGCACGGTTTGCAGGCCAAAGGCTGGTTTTTCGTAGTCTTTGCCCAGGCGGTACATCAGGGCGTAGCCAGCCGAGGCGCGCTGGGCCATGGGGTTTTGCGCAAAGGGCGAAAGCGGGTTGTCAAACAGCTTGGCGGCCGACTGGGCAAAGTCGGCAAAGGGCTCCATCAGGGAGCGCTGTGTTTCGTAGAGTTGGTAGAGCATGTGCGTCCTTCGTTGCCTTTGTATGTTGCAGTGCAATATAACAGGGTCTGCGCCTAAAAATTGGGGTGCAAACCCCAATCTGTGCCGCTAAGTGCCAGGCAAGTGCCTACAAGTGCACAAGGGTGGGCGTGGCAAAATCATTGGCATGTTTGTACACCTGCGCCTGCACACCGAATTCTCCGTCGTTGACGGCACCAACCGCATCGATGAAGCCGTGGCTGCCGCCAAGGCCGATGGCCAGCCTGCTTTGGCTATCACCGATTTTGGCAACCTGTTTGGGGCCATCAAGTTCTACAAAGAGGCGCGCGGCAAGGGCATCAAGCCAGTGCTGGGGGCCGAGGTCTTGCTCAGCGGCTTGGGCAGCGAGCCGCTGTCCAGCAGCCGCATCGTGCTCTTGGTGCAAAACCGCCAAGGCTATTTGAACCTGTGTGAGCTTATCTCACGCGCTTGGACGCAAAACATCGTCAAGGCGCAAAGCGTGGTCAAACTGGCTTGGCTGCAGGAGCTGGCCGAGGGCTTCATTGCCCTGTCCGGCGCGCAGGCCGGGCCGGTGGGCCAGGCCCTGGTGCAGGGCGATGCGTCGCGGGCCAGCGACGTGGCTCTGCAATTGGCCAGCATCTTCCCGGGCCGCTTTTACATCGAGTTGCAGCGCGCGGGCCGCACTGACGACGAAGCCCATGTGCTGGCCGCGGTGCAACTGGCCGCTGGTCTGCAGCTGCCGGTGGTGGCTACCCACCCGGTGCAGTTCAACCGCGAAGAAGACTACGAAGCCCACGAGGCGCGAGTCTGCATTGCCGAAGGTGAAATTTTGGCCAACCCGCGCCGTGTGCGCCGCTTTAGCCGCGAACAGTATTTTGTCTCTAGCGCGCACATGCAAGCCTTGTTTGCCGACGTGCCCTCGGCGCTCGCAAACACGGTGGAAATCGCGCGCCGCTGCAACCTCACGCTCGAGCTGGGCAAGCCACGTCTGCCCGACTTTCCTACGCCGAACAATGAGCCGATCGAGGCCTATTTTCGCAGTGCTTCGCACGAAGGTTTGGAGCAGCGCCTGGCCTTGCTTTACCCCGCCGCCGCCGAGCGCGATGCCCAGCGCCCGCGCTACCAAGAGCGCTTGGAGTTTGAGATCCAAACCATCGTCAAGATGGGCTTTCCGGGTTATTTTTTGATCGTGGGCGACTTCATCAACTGGGCCAAAAACAATGGCTGCCCGGTGGGCCCAGGGCGCGGCTCGGGTGCGGGCTCCCTGGTGGCCTATGCGCTGAACATCACCGACCTCGATCCGCTGGCCTACAACCTGCTGTTTGAGCGCTTTTTGAACCCCGAGCGGGTGTCGATGCCCGACTTCGATATTGACTTTTGCCAAGCCAACCGCGACCGCGTAATCGACTACGTGAAAGACAAGTACGGCAAAAACGCCGTCAGCCAGATCGTCACCTTTGGCACCATGGCCGCCCGTGCAGCGATTCGCGACGTGGGCCGCGTGCTCGACTTTGCCTATGGTTTTTGCGACGGCATCAGCAAGCTGATTCCGAACAAGCCGGGCCAGGCCGTGACCTTGCAGTACCCGCCGAGCGACAAAGACAAAGACGACAAAACCAATTACGCCATCGACATGGAGCCGCAGCTGGCCGAGCGCATCGCCAGCGAGGAAGACGTTAAAACCTTGATCGAATTGGCGCAAAAGTTAGAGGGCATGACGCGCAACGTCGGCATGCACGCCGGTGGTGTGCTGATCGCCCCGGGCAAGCTCACCGACTTTTGCCCGCTCTACCAACAGCCAGGCAGCGAGTCGGCCGTGAGCCAGTTTGACAAAAACGACGTGGAAGCCATTGGCCTGGTGAAGTTCGACTTTTTGGGCTTGGCCACGCTGACGATTTTAGAAATCGCCAAAGACTTTATCCGCGCCCGCCACCCGGGCCAAGCGGGCTTTAATTTTGAGAGCATTCCGCTCAAAGACGCGGCCACCTACAAGCTCTTTGCCGACGGCAAAACCGAGGCGGTGTTCCAGTTTGAAAGCCGCGGCATGCAGGGCATGCTGAAAGACGCCAAGCCCACGCGCCTAGAAGATTTGATCGCCCTCAACGCACTGTACCGCCCGGGGCCCATGGACCTGATCCCCAGCTTTGTGGCGCGCAAACATGGGCGCGAAGTGGTGGACTACCCGCACCCTCTGGTGGCCGAGATGCTGAGCGAGACCTACGGCATCATGGTCTACCAAGAGCAGGTCATGCAGACCGCGCAAATCTTGGGCGGCTACACCTTGGGCGGCGCCGACATGCTGCGCCGTGCGATGGGCAAAAAAGACGCCGACGAAATGGCCCGGCACCGGCAGATTTTCCGCGACGGCGCGGCCAAAAACAGCATTACCGAGCCCAAAGCCGACGAGATTTTTGACCTGATGGAAAAGTTTGCGGGCTACGGCTTTAACAAGTCGCATGCTGCAGCGTATTCGCTCTTAGCCTACCAAACCGGCTGGCTCAAAGTGCACTACACGGCCGAGTTTTTCTGCGCCAATATGTCGGTCGAGATTCAAGATACTGACAAGCTCAAAGTGCTGTTTGAAGACGCTGTAAAGAACTTTGGCCTGGCCTTTGAGCCACCCGACGTGAACCGTGGCAATTACCGCTTTGAGCCCGTCAGCGACAAGCTGATCCGCTATGGCCTGGGCGCTGTCAAAGGCACTGGCCAGCAAGCCATTGAAGCCATTGTGGCGGCGCGCACAGGCCAGGGCGCGGGCACGCGCGGCAGCGAGAGTGGGCCTTTTAGCTCGCTGTTTGATTTTTGCGCCCGGGTGGACCGCAGCAAGATCAACAAACGCGCGATGGAAGCGCTCATCAAGGCCGGGGCTTTTGACGCTGTGCAACTCAACCGCGCCGCGCTGATGACCTCGCTCGAGAGCGCCATGGACTTTGCCGATGCGCAAGAAGCCAATGCCAACCAAGGCGGCCTGTTTGACATGGGCGACGGCGACGACAACCACGGTGCCAGCACCCAAGAGCCCGCGCTGGCCCAGGCCATGCCCTACAGCATCAAAGAGCGCCTGTCGCTGGAGAAAACTGCGATTGGTTTTTACCTCTCGGGCCATTTGTTTGACGAGGTCGAGCGCGAGGTGCGCTGTTTTGCCAAAACCCCACTGGGCGACGTGGCCGACCTGAAGGTAGACACCCGCGAGGCACGCATGTTTGCGGGCATCGTGAGCGACTTTCGTGTCATCAACGGCCAGCGCGGCAAGCTCGCGCTGTTCAAGCTCGACGACAAAACCGGCATGGTCGAAGCCCGCGCCGACGAGGCTTTGATCAACCTGCACCGCAACTTGCTCAAAGACGACGAGCTGATCATCGTCAGCGGCAAGCTGCAGCCCGACCGCTTCTCGGGCGGCTTTCAACTCACCGTCAACCAGGTCTGGGATCTGCCCGCTGCGCGCTGCCGCTTCGGCAAGTTTTTGCGCGTGGCCGTGAACGGCAAGGCGCCCGACATTGCCCGCATGTTGAAAGACTTTCCAGCCCAGCGCGTGAGCAGTGAGCAGGGCGAAGCCTGGCGCGGTATGGGCGTACGTTTGCAGTTGGTGCGCGAGGGCGCGTCCGCAGAGTTGCAGTTGGGCGATGAGGCCCGCTTCTTCCCCTCCGACGCAGCCCTGGCCGCTTGGACAGCCCAGGCCGACAAGGGGCAGGCGCAGGTGGTTTACGAATGATTTAAACCAAGATGGGAAGAGTTAAATTTCATAATAAGAAATCAACAAACACTATTTGAAATTTTGGCCAAACTGTGAGAAACTTGGCGCATGCCCACACAGTGCTTAAATAGGCGCTGGTGGACTCGCGCAATTTGCGCCCCCCCACAATGCCCTTCACAGGAGACAAGCATGTCAGCCATTCCAGACAATCTTTTTGGCTCTGCGGCCAATGACTCGGACGCCCAAGAAACGCGGGAGTGGGTCGACGCGCTACGTGCCGTCATCGCCCACAGCGGCACCAATGCCCAGGGCCGCGAGCGTGCGCACTTTTTGCTCGAACAACTGCTCGAACAAGCGCGCCAAGAGGGCATCGACATGCCCTTCTCGGCCACTACCGGATACGTCAACACCATCGAGCCACAAGACGAGGCGCACAACCCCGGCAACGCCGAGATTGAAGAGCGCCTGCGCGCCTACATGCGCTGGAACGCCATGGCCATGGTGGTCAAGGCCAACCGCCACAACCCAGCCGACGGCGGTGACTTAGGCGGCCATATTGGCTCCTTCGCCTCGCTGGCCAATATGTTTGGCGCAGGCTTTAACCACTTCTGGCACGCCGAGAGCGCTGAGCCCGGCAAAGAGCACGGCGGCGACTGCATCTACATCCAAGGCCATGTGTCGCCCGGCGTCTATGCGCGGGCCTACCTGGAAGGCCGCTTGAGCGAAGAGCAGTTGCTCAATTTCCGCCAAGAGGTCGATGGCAAGGGCCTTAGCAGCTACCCGCACCCTAAGCTCATGCCCGAATTTTGGCAGTTCCCCACGGTATCGATGGGCCTGGGCCCGCTGATGGCCATCTACCAAGCGCGCTTTTTAAAGTACCTGCACGCCCGTGGCATTGCCAACACTGAGAATCGTAAGGTCTGGGTGTTCTGCGGCGACGGCGAGATGGACGAAGTCGAGAGCTTGGGTGCCATCTCTCTGGCTGCGCGGGAAAATTTAGACAACCTGATCTTCATCGTCAACTGCAACCTGCAGCGCTTGGACGGCCCGGTGCGCGGCAATGGCAAGATCGTGCAAGAGTTAGAGGGCGAGTTCCGCGGCTCGGGCTGGAACGTCATCAAGCTGCTGTGGGGCAGTGGCTGGGACGCGCTCTTGGCCCGCGACAAAGACGGCGTGCTGAAAAAACTGATGATGGACACCAATGACGGTGACTACCAGTCCTTCAAAGCCAATGACGGTGCCTACGTGCGCAAGAACTTTTTTGGCCGCGACCCGCGCACGCTAGAGATGGTGGCGCATTTGAGCGACGACGAAGTGTGGAACTTGAAGCGCGGCGGCCACGACGCGCAAAAGGTCTACGCTGCGTTTGACCGCGCTGTGAAGCACAAGGGCCAGCCCACCGTGCTGCTCATCAAAACCGTGAAGGGTTTTGGCATGGGCAAAATTGGCGAGGGCAAGAACACCGTGCACCAAACCAAGAAGCTCAGCGACGAAGACATCAAGGCCTTCCGCGACCGCTTCAACATTCCCATCCCAGACAGCCAAATCGCTGCGTTGCCTTTCTACAAACCGGCCGACGACACGCCCGAAATGCAGTACCTGCACGAGCGCCGCAAAGCCCTGGGCGGCTACCTGCCACACCGCCGCACCAAGGCCGACGAGAGCTTTACCGTGCCCTCGCTCGAGGTCTTCAAAGCCGTGATGGAGCCCACTGCCGAGGGCCGTGAAATCTCCACCACGCAAGCCTATGTGCGCTTCTTGACGCAGCTGCTGCGCGACCAAGCCCTGGGCCCGCGCATCGTGCCGATTTTGGTGGACGAAGCGCGCACCTTTGGCATGGAAGGTCTGTTCCGCCAAGTGGGCATCTACAACCCTGCAGGCCAGCAGTACACCCCGGTCGATAAAGACCAGGTGATGTACTACAAAGAAGACAAGGCCGGGCAAATTTTGCAAGAAGGCATTAACGAGGCGGGCGGCATGAGCAGCTGGATTGCCGCGGCCACCAGCTACAGCACCAGCAACCGCATCATGGTGCCGTTTTACGTGTACTACTCAATGTTTGGTTTCCAGCGCATTGGCGACCTGGCCTGGGCGGCGGGCGACATGCAGGCGCGCGGTTTCTTGCTAGGCGGTACCAGTGGCCGCACTACGCTCAACGGCGAAGGCCTGCAGCACGAAGACGGCCACAGCCACATCCTGGCGGGCACCATTCCCAACTGCATCAGCTACGACCCGACCTTTGCGCACGAGGTCGGCGTCATCCTCCACCACGGCTTGAAGCGCATGGTGGAAAAGCAAGAGAACGTCTACTACTACATCACCCTGCTGAACGAGAACTACCCCATGCCCGGCCTGACGCCCGGCACCGAAGAGCAGATCATCAAGGGCATGTATTTGTGCAAAGAAGGCGCAAAGTTAACCCCCCGCGTGCAGCTGCTGGGCAGCGGCACGATTCTGCGCGAAAGCCTGGCTGCGCAAGAGCTGTTAGAGAAAGACTGGGGCGTGTCGGCCAACGTCTGGAGCTGTCCCAGCTTCAACGAGTTGGCGCGCGACGGCCAAGCCTGCGAACGCCACAACCTGCTGCAGCCCATGGACACGCCGCAGGTGTCCTTCGTGGCCCAACAGCTCGAAAAGCACGCTGGCCCCGTGGTCGCGTCAACCGACTACATGAAGGCCTACGCCGAGCAAATTCGGCCCTATGTGCAGGCTTCGTCTAAAGGTGGCCGCAACTTCAAAGTGCTGGGCACCGACGGCTTTGGCCGCAGCGACTTCCGCAGCAAACTGCGCGAGCACTTTGAGGTGAACCGCCACTACATCGTGCTGGCGGCGCTCAAAGCGCTGAGCGAAGACGGCACCCTGCCCGTGGCCAAGGTGGCCGAGGCGATTGCCAAGTACGGCATCAAGGCCGACAAAATCAACCCCCTTTACGCTTAAATTTTCTGCGGAGACAGACATGGCAATGCTAGAAATTCAAGTGCCCGACATTGGCGATTTTGATGAAGTCACCGTCATCGAGCTGATGGTCAAAGTGGGCGACAGCGTCAAGGCCGAGCAGTCGCTCATCACGGTCGAGAGCGACAAAGCCTCGATGGAAATTCCCTGCTCGGCAGCGGGCGTGGTGAAAGAGTTGCGCGTGAAAATGGGCGACAAAGTCAAACAGGGTTCGGTGGTTTTGTTGCTCGAATCGGCTGCTGCAGAAAACCCTGTAACAGAGAAAAAAACGGCTGCAACGCCCGCCAGTAATGCGTCTGCAGCTCCTGTTTTTGTAGCGCCTGCCGCTGCCAACGCAGTTGCCAGTGTAGCCGCCAGTGCGAGCCCAACGAGCGCGATTGAAGTGCGCATCCCCGACATTGGCGACTTCAAAGACGTAGCCGTGATCGAGCTGATGGTCAAGGTCGGTGACAGCGTCAAGCTGGAGCAGTCTTTGATGACGGTGGAGTCCGACAAAGCCGCGATGGAGATCCCCTCCAGCGCCGCCGGTGTGGTGCAAGCCATTCACGTCAAGCTCGGCGACAAGGTCAACATTGGCGACCTGGTGCTGCTGTTGCAAGGCGCAACCAGCGCAGCGCCTGCCACCCCAGTAAGCGCTGCTGCAGCAAACCCTGTTGCAGCAGCCAATACGGTTGCAACGCCCGCCCATACTGCGTCTGCAGCTATTCATTCAGTAGCGAATGCAGCAACGCTCAGCGCAGTTGCGGCACCCGCCCACAAGCCCGGTGCAGCACCTGGGAGCGCATTTTTAGGCCTGCCACATGCCTCACCCTCCGTGCGCAAGTTTGCGCGCGAGCTGGGCGTGCCCCTGGCCGAAGTGCCGGGCTCGGGGCCCAAGGGCCGTATCACGCAAGACGACGTGCAAAGCTTTACCCAGGCCGTGATGCGCGGCACGGCGCAAACCCAAGCCATTGCCGCCAAGGCCCCGGCGGCAAGCCACAGCAGCGGCGACGGCGCAGGCCTGAACCTGCTGCCCTGGCCCAAGGTGGACTTTGCCAAGTTTGGCGCGGTCGAGCGCAAAGAGCTCTCGCGCATCAAGAAAATCAGCGGCGCCAACTTGCACCGCAACTGGGTGATGATCCCCCACGTCACTAACAATGACGAGGCCGACATCACCGAGCTCGAAGCCTTTCGCGTGGGCACCAACAAGGCCAATGAGAAGAGTGGCGTCAAGGTCACCATGTTGGCCTTCGTCATCAAGGCGGTGGTGGCGGCCCTGCAAAAATTCCCCGAGTTCAACGCCAGCTTAGACGGCGACGCCTTGGTCTACAAGCAGTACTTCAACATTGGTTTTGCGGCTGACACGCCCAATGGCTTGG
>CANFOR010000025.1 GCA_947448675.1 Betaproteobacteria bacterium | reverse complement strand
GAAGGCCTGCAGCGGGTCGAGCCCGGCACCATTTTTGCATCTTTGCCCTTTCGTGTGGGCGAGACCTATAGCGACGAAAAAGGCGCCGCCGCCATTCGTGCTTTGTTTGCGCTGGGCCTGTTCAAAGATGTGCGCCTCGATGTGAGCGGCGAGGTGATTGTGGTGATCGTTGAAGAGCGCCCCACCATTGCCGAGGTCAACTTCATCGGCACCAAAGAGTTTGACAAAGACGCGCTCACCAAAGCCCTGCGTGAAGTCGGTTTGGCAGAAGGCCGCCCCTTTGACAAAGCCCTGGCCGACCGCGCCGAGCAAGAGCTCAAGCGCCAGTACATCAGCCGCAGCCTGTATGGCGCCGAGATCGTCACCACCATCACGCCGACCGAGCGCAACCGGGTCAACCTGAGCTTTAGCGTGGTCGAGGGCGACGTGGCCAAAATCAAAGACATGCGCATTGTCGGCAACCGCGCTTTCAGCGAGTCGACGCTGCGCAATTTGTTCGACCAAGACACCGGTGGTTGGCTCAGCTGGTACACCAAGAACGACCGCTACGCCCGCACCAAGCTCAATGCCGACCTGGAAACCCTGCGCTCCTACTACCTGACGCGCGGCTTTGTCGAGTTCAAAATCGAGTCCACCCAGGTGGCGATTTCACCCGACAAACAAAGCATTTCGGTCACCGTCAACATCAGCGAAGGCGAGCGCTACGTGGTCTCTGGCGTCAAGCTCGAAGGCAATTACCTGGGCAAAGAAGAAGAGTTCAAAACTCTGGTGAAAATCAAAGCCGGTGAGGCCTATAACGCCGACCAAGTGGCCGAGACCACCAAGGCCTTTACCGATTACTTTGGCAGCTTTGGTTTTGCTTTTGCGCAGGTGGTGGCCAAGCCCGAAATTGACCGCGCCAACAACCGTGTGGCCTTTGTGCTGCAGGCCGACCCCTCGCGCCGCGCCTATGTTCGCCGAGTCAACATTGCGGGCAATAACCGCACCCGCGACGAAGTGGTGCGCCGCGAGTTCCGCCAGTTTGAGTCGGCCTGGTACGACGGCGACCGCATCCGCCTCTCGCGTGACCGCATTGACCGCTTGGGTTACTTCAAAGAAGTCGGCATTGAAACCCAAGACGTGCCCGGCGCGCCCGACCAAGTTGATTTGTTGGTAACTGTGCTCGAAAAGCCCACCGGCAACGTCACCCTGGGGGCAGGTTTCTCTAGCGCTGAGCGCTTGTCGCTGACCTTTGGCATTCAGCAAGAAAACGCTTTTGGTTCGGGCAATTCTTTGGGCATCAATGTCAACACCAGCAAGTACAACCGCCAGGTGGTGCTCAATACCGTCGACCCGTATTTCACGCCCGAGGGCATTTCGCGCGCCTTTGATGTGTACTACCGCGCTAGCCGCCCCTATGCTGACCAAGGCGGCGATTACCGGCTCATCACCACCGGCGCCAGCGTGCGTTTTGGTGTACCTTTTACCGAGACCGACAGGGTGTTTTTTGGCGCGGGCTTTGAGCAAACCAAGATTGACCCCGGCACCAATATTCCCGCCGCGTATTTAGACTACGCCACCCGCTTTGGCTACACCAGCAATGGCCTGCCACTCACCGTGGGCTGGGCCAGCGACAGCCGCGACAGCGCACTCAGCCCGACCCGTGGCATCTACCAGCGCGCCAATGCCGACACCAGCATGGGCGGCGAGGTGCGCTATGTGCGCAGCAGCTACCAGTACCAGCAGTACATTCCGCTGAACAAGCAGTACACCCTGGCCTTCAATGGCGAGTTGGGCTTGGGCAAAGGCTTGGGCGGCAGGCCTTTCCCGGTGTTCAAAGATTTTTACTCTGGCGGCCTGGGCAGCGTGCGCGGCTTTGAGCAAAGCACCTTGGGCCCGCGTGACGTCACTGGTGCCTTTATCGGCGGCGCGAAAAAAATCAACTTGAACATGGAAATCCAGGCGCCATTCCCCGGTGCGGGCAATGACAAGAGCCTGCGCCTGTATGCCTTTACCGATGCGGGTAACGTGTTTACCGAGACGCAGGCCATCAGCTTCAAAGACATGCGCGCCTCCTATGGCGTCGGTTTGAGTTGGATTTCTCCGGTCGGACCGCTGCGTTTGGCGGTGGCCAATCCCCTGCGCAAGCAGCCAGGCGATAGAATCCAGAAATTGCAATTCCAGATTGGTACCTCCTTCTAATGAACACCATCATTCGCACATCCTTGCGTAAACTGCTCTTGGGCAGCGCACTGGCTGCCCTGGCCATGGTCTCGCATGCGCAGGCCGAAGAGTTCCGCGTGGGTTTTGTCAACACCGACCGCATCTTCCGCGAGGCCAACTCGGCCAAAACCGCGCAAGCCAAGCTCGAGCAAGAATTTTCCAAACGCCAAAAAGAACTGGAAGACATGGGCAATAGCCTCAAAACCCAGTCTGAAAAACTCGAGCGTGAAGCGCCGACCCTGGCCGAGAGTCAGCGCAATACCCGGCAAAAGCAAGTGGTTGAACTTGATCGCGACTTTCAGCGCAAGCGCCGTGAGTTTCAAGAAGACTTGAACAGCCGCAAAAACGAAGAGTTGCAAATCGTGCTGGAGCGCGCCAACAAAGTCGTTAAGCAGGTAGCCGAGGCGGAAAAGTACGACGTGGTTTTGCAAGAAGCGGTCTACATCAACCCCAAGCACGACATCACCGACAAAGTGATTCGCGCCTTGAACGCCCCTGGCGCCAAGTAAGCGCGTCGCGGTTGCACGGTGTGGCGCTCACACTTGGTTCCATCGTTCACGCACTCGGTGGCAAGCTGCACGGCGACGCCAGCGTCCGTATCCTGGGCTTAGCGCCGCTGGAGTTTGCCCGCAGCGAGCAACTGGCTTTTTTAAGCCACCGCAAATACAGCGCCCAACTGGCCGCCTCGCAGGCCGCTTGCGTTATTGTCGCCCCGGCCATGCTGGAACAAGCGTTAGCGCGTGGTGCATGCATTGAAGCCGACGACCCCTACCATTACTTTGCCCGTTTAAGCCAGCTGTGGCGCGCCATGCAGGGCAGGGCGCGCCAAGTTGGCATACACCCCAGCGCTGTGGTCGATGCGGCGGCTGTGGTCGATCCTACGGCCTCTGTTGGCCCTTTGTGCGTGGTAGAAGCTGGGGCTCGCATTGGCGCACAAAGCGTGCTGGCCTCGCGTGTCACGCTCGGCTACGACTGTGTGGTCGGCGAGCGCTGCCTGCTGCACTCCGGTGTGGTCATCGGTGCTGACGGCTTTGGTTTTGCGCCGCACCAGGGGCGCTGGGAAAAAATCGAACAACTCGGCGCGGTGCGCATCGGCAACGACGTAGAAATTGGCGCCAACACCTGCATCGATCGTGGCGCGCTGCAAGACACCGTGCTAGAAGACGGCGTCAAGCTCGACAACTTGGTGCAAATCGGCCACAACGTGCGCATTGGCGCGCACACCGCGTTGGCCGGTTGTGCCGGTGTGGCGGGCAGCGCGCGCATTGGTGCGCATTGCACGGTGGGCGGTGGCGCGGTGATTTTGGGTCACCTGAGCATTGCCGACCATGTGCACATTTCAGCGTCGAGCACGGTGATGCGCTCGATTGCCAAAGCCGGGCACTACAGCGGCGTGTTCCCTATCGACGACAATAGCGCCTGGGAAAAAAACGCTGCCACACTCAAACAACTGCATGCCTTGCGAGAGCGCATCCGCGCACTCGAACAAGCACTGCAACACGCTGCACCGCGCAGCCTATAAAAAAGTACCCACCATGATGGACATCCACCAAATCTTGAAGCAACTGCCGCACCGTTACCCGTTTTTATTGGTTGACCGCGTGCTGTCGATCGACCCGGGCAAGAGCATTCGCGCTTTGAAAAACGTCACCATGAACGAGCCGTTTTTTACCGGTCATTTTCCGCACCGCCCCGTCATGCCCGGCGTGCTCATGCTCGAAGCCCTGGCGCAAACCGCCGCCCTGTTGGCCTTTGACAAACTCGGTGTGGTGCCTGACGACAAAACCGTCTACTACTTTGCGGGCATCGACGGCGCGCGCTTTAAGCGCCCGGTGGAGCCAGGCGACCAGCTCATCATGGACGTGACGCTCGACCGCATGAAGGCGGGCATCTTCAAGTTCAAAGCCAAGGCCATGGTCGGCGAAGAAGTGGCCTGCGAGGCAGAACTTATGTGCACCATGCGCCAAATTGCTTGAGCCCAGCCCCGAATGACGATGATTCACCCCACCGCCATCGTTGACCCGTTGGCGCAGATTGACAGCTCGGTCAGCATCGGCCCCTACAGCATCATTGGCCCGCATGTGCGCATTGGCGCGGGCACCACCGTGGGCCCGCACTGCGTGATCGAAGGCCACACCACGATTGGCGCAGACAACCGAATCTTCCAATTCGCCTCGCTGGGCGCGGTGCCGCAAGACAAAAAATACGCGGGCGAGCCCTGCGAGCTCGTCATCGGCAACCGCAACACCATCCGCGAGTTCACCACCTTCAACATTGGCTCACCTGGTGGCGGTGGCGTGACCCGCGTGGGCGACGACAACTGGCTCATGGCCTATGTCCATTTGGCGCACGACTGCGTGGTGGGCAACCACACCATCATGGCCAACAACTCGCAGCTAGCGGGCCATGTGAGTGTGGGCGACTGGGCCATCTTGGGCGGCTTTACCGTGGTGCACCAGTTTGTGCGCATCGGCGCGCACAGCATGACAGCCATGTGCGCTTTGCTGTTTGCCGACTTACCGCCCTACGTAATGTGCCAAGGCCAGCCCGCTGCGGCGCGCAGCATGAACTACGAAGGCCTGAAACGCCGGGGTTTTTCAGCCGAGCGCATCGCGGCGGTAAAGGCCATGCACAAGGCCCTGTACCGCGACGGGTTGACGCTCGACAAAGCCCAAGCGCAGATTGCAGAAATTTACAAAACCCTGCCAGAGAGTGCGCTAGATGTGCGTGGGATGCTCTCATTTTTAGAGCAAACAACGCCGCAGCGCGGCATTGTGCGCTAGAGCGCGCAGATGACTGCGCATCTGAGCGGTACAAGCGCCACAGCGCCGCTGACTGGCGCTCAGCCTGTAGCAGTGGACGCCACAGCACACAGCACCGCCGCACCCACTCCTGCATCTGCACCCTGTTTTGCCATGGTGGCCGGTGAGACCTCGGGCGATTTGTTGGCGGGCCATTTGCTGCACGGCCTGCGCCAGCGCTGGCCGGGTTTGCACGCCCAGGGCATCGGTGGCCCCGCCATGCTAGCCCAGGGCTTTGAGGTTTGGTGGCCCAGCAGCAAACTGGCCGTTCGCGGTTATGCCGAAGTGCTGCCGCATTTGCGCGAGTTGCTGGCGGTGCGCCGTAGCGTAGGCGACCGGCTCTTGGCCGCGCCGCGCAAGCCCGACTTGTTCATCGGCATCGACGCGCCCGACTTCAACTTCGCGCTGGAAACCCGCTTGCGCCAAGCCGGGGTACGCACTCTGCATTTTGTCAGCCCCTCGTTTTGGGCCTGGCGCGCCAACAAGCTGCCCAAGCTCAAAGCGGCGGCCCAGCATGTGCTGTGCGTCTTCCCCTTCGAGCCCGCACTCTTGGCCGCGCAGGGCATTGCCGCCACTTACGTCGGCCACCCGCTGGCCAGTGTGATCCCGCGCGTGAGCAGCCGTGCTACAGCGCGCCAGCAGCTGGGTTTGGCAGCAGGCGACACCGTGCTGGCCCTGTTGCCGGGCAGCCGCGAGGCCGAGGTGCGCTACCTGGGCGAGCGATTCTTTCGGTCTGCAGCGCTTGTCAGGCAAGCGTTTCCAGCTATCAAAATAATAGTTCCTGCAGTGCCCGCCTTGCTCGCTACACTGCAAGCGCAAGCCCTGGCCTGTGGCATGGCGCAGGCCGTGCAGATCGTGCCTGGGCAAAGCCACACGGTGCTGGCCGCTTGCGATCTGAGCCTGGTGGCCAGTGGCACAGCCACGCTAGAGGCGGCACTGTTCAAACGCCCGATGGTGATTGCCTACGCCATGCACCCGCTCAGCTGGTGGCTGATGCGTGGCAAACGCCTGCAGCCCTGGGTCGGCCTGCCCAATATTTTGTGCCGCGAGTTTGTCGTGCCCGAGTTTTTGCAGGACGCTGCCACGCCCCAGGCCTTGAGCGCGGCGCTGATCGACTGGTTGCGCCAACCGGCCAAGGTGCGCGCGCTGGAGCAGCGCTTTGCAGCCCTGCACGAAGAGCTGGCGCGCGACACCGTGCAACTGGCCACCGACGCCATTGCGCAGCTTTTGAGCGCCCCGCCAGCCACGACCGTGCAAGCCCAGGCGCAAGCCAAGGACACAGCGCGTGGCTAAAACCCCGCCCAAGCTGCGCGCCAGCCAATACGCCGCGCAGCAAGCGGCGCTGCACTGGGATGCTCCTGGTTTGATAGCGGGCGTGGACGAAGCCGGGCGTGGTCCGCTGGCAGGCCCGGTGGTGGCCGCCGCCGTGATCTTGGACGAGCTGCACCCGATCAAGGGTTTGAACGACTCTAAAAAGCTCACCGCTCTGCGCCGCGAACGCCTGTATGACGAGATCCGCGCCAAGGCCCTGTGCTGCTCAGTGGCCCAGGCCAGCGTCGAAGAAATCGACCGGCTCAATATTTTGCAGGCCACGCTGCTGGCCATGCGCCGCGCGGTGGAGGGTCTGCGCCTCAAGCCGGGCAAGGTGCTGGTCGACGGCAACCGCCTGCCGGTGCTGGGCGTGCTGGCCGAGGCGATTGTGCAGGGCGACGCCTTGGTGCCTTGCATCTCGGCGGCGTCTATTTTGGCGAAAGTCACGCGCGACCGCTGGTGCACCGAGCTGCACGCGCAGTACCCGCTCTATGGCTTTGCCGGCCACAAAGGCTACGGCACGGCCGAGCACATGGCGGCCCTGCGCGCGCACGGCCCCTGCCCCGAGCACCGCCGCTCCTATGCGCCGGTACGCGAGGCCTTTGAGCGCTTGCAGTCTGAACACAACACATGACATCGCCCGAGACGTTTATCTCCATTGCGTCGAGCGCCAACCCGCAGCTCAAGGCCCTGCGCAAGCTGGCGCAAAGCAATGCGGCCTACCGCGCAGAAGGCCAAGTCTGGCTCGAGGGCGACCACCTGTGCCGCGCCGCCTTGCAACGCGGCTGGCAGCCGGTTTTGGCCGTGTTTTCTGAAGAAATAAGCCCCGAAACGCGCGCCAAATATGCGCAGAGCGCTACCAAAACCATAGTAACGTCCAGCGCGCTATTCGCCAGCATCAGCGCGTTAGAGTCGCCCGCCAGCATGGGCTGCGTGATGGCCCTGCCGGTGCCGCAAGCCATTGCCGCGCGTGCGCCCAGTGTGGTGCTCGACCGCGTGCAAGACGCGGGCAATGTGGGCTCCATCTTGCGCAGCGCAGCGGCCTTTGGCTTTGGCCAAGTGCTGGCGCTCAAAGGCAGTGCGGCCCTCTGGTCGCCCAAGGTGCTGCGCGCAGGCATGGGCGCGCATTTTGCGCTCAGCATGCACGAAGGCCTGAGCCTTGAAGACCTGGCCACCTTGCAAGTGCCGCTCTTGGTGACCAGCTCGCACCAAGGCGCGCTCTTGCACCAGCAGCGCCTGCCCTGGCCCTGCGCCTGGGTTATGGGGCACGAAGGGCAGGGCGTGCAAGCGGCTCTGCAAGCGCGCGCTGCAGCCCATGTGCGTATCGGCCAGCCCGGTGGCGAAGAGTCGCTCAACGTGGCAGCGGCAGCGGCGATTTGCTTGCATGCGAGTGCGGCGGCTAGCTAACGGTCCATGGGCGTGCGCAGGCCCGTCGCTTGCAGAGCCTGCGCCGCAAGCCTAGAATTTCTCTCCCAAGCAAGACGCAGCCCCGCGCTGCACCGACCCAGGAGCTACAGCATGAACCCCGTCGTCCACTTTGAAATACCCTACCAAGACAAGGCGCGCATCGCGGCCTTCTACCAACAAGCCTTTGGCTGGCAAATGCAAATGCTCGGCCCCGAAATGGGCGAGTACGTGGTGGCGACCACCACGCCCAGCGGCCCTGCGGGGCCGACCACGCCGGGCGCCATCAATGGTGGATTTTTTCAAACTAAGCCCGACTGGCCCAACCAATACCCCTCGGTGGTGGTGGCAATCGAGAACATGGCCCAGGCCATCGCGCAAGTGCATGCGGCGGGTGGCAAGGTCTTGGGCGAGCCGATGGACATTCCCGGCGTTGGCCAATACGTGGCCTTTCATGACAGCGAGGGCAACCGCGTCAGCATGCTGCAGTACCTGCCGCGCCAAGCCTAGCGTATCTACCTGCCTGCACAGTCGGCCCGAGCGCATAAACTGGAGGCCCTACTACGCCAGCTTTTAGCGCTTGCTTTTTATGATTATTTCCAGCCTGCTCGACACTGATCTCTATAAATTCACCATGATGCAAGTGGTGCTGCACCAGTTTCCGGGTGCCCAGGTCGAATACCGTTTTAAGTGCCGCCCACCAGCAGGGCACGCCGTGGTTGCTCCAGTGCCTCTGGCACCCTATGTAAGCGAAATTCGCGATGAAATCCGGGCCCTGTGTAGCCTGCATTTTCAAGATGCCGAGCTGGCTTATTTGCGTTCGATGCGTTTCATCAAAAGCGATTTCGTTGATTTTTTAGGCATCTTCAAGCTGAACGAAAAATACATCCAAGTCACGGCCCTGCCCAGTGGTGAGATCGATATTTGCATCCAAGGCCCCTGGCTACACACGATTTTGTTTGAGATCCCGGTGCTGGCCATCGTCAACGAGGTGTACTTTCGCAATACCCAACGTATGCCAGACTTCCAAGCGGGGCGGGCGCGCCTAGCTACCAAAATTGAAGCACTACAGGCCACAGGCTCCGACCTCAAAATAGCCGACTACGGCACGCGCCGCCGCTTCAGCAAAGCTTGGCATGAAGAGGTGCTGCGCGTTCTGTCGGCCCAACTGGGCACCGGCAATGCCGGGCGCCTAGCGGGCACTAGCAATGTGCTATTTGCCATGAAGCTGGGTCTCACGCCCCTGGGCACCATGGCGCACGAATACCTGCAAGCCTGCCAAGCCCTAGGACCGCGCTTGCGCGACAGCCAAGTCTTTGCGTTTGAGTCCTGGGCCAAAGAATACCGTGGCGACCTGGGCATCGCACTGAGCGATGTGTATGGCATCAACGCCTTTTTGCGCGATTTTGATATGTATTTCTGTAAGTTATTTGACGGTGCTCGGCACGACAGCGGCGACCCTTTTGCTTGGGGCGAGCGCGTCATAGCGCACTACAAATCTAACCGAGTTGACCCGCTGACCAAGACTCTTATTTTTAGCGACGGCCTGACCGTACCGCGCACAATAGAGCTGTACCAGCAGTTCAAAGGTCGTTGCCTGCTCGCCTTTGGCATTGGCACCAATTTAACCAATGACCTGGGTGACCCGCCAGCCCATGTGCCGCTGCAAATTGTCATTAAAATGGTGCGCTGCAATGGTCAGCCGGTGGCAAAATTGTCGGATACACCCAGCAAAAATATGTGCGATGATGAAAAATACCTAGCTTATTTGCGCCAAGTTTTTGAAATTTCTCACGTTTCTTAAATTGCACCGTGCCATATGAATTTTCATCAGAGTATATTTAAAAAATACTCGAAAATTGTTTTTCTTTTCGCTCTGGCTTTTGCACTCAATGCCCTAGCGCCATGGCTGTTGCAGCGCATAGCCGGGCTGGGTGGCAGTGAGAGCAGCATCGCCGCAACACTGTGGTGCTTGAGCCTATTTTTGGGCTTCGGTTGGGCTTGCAGCAAAGTTGCAGAGGGCACGTTGCTGCCCAATTTCACCCTGCAGTTATTGGTTGGTATCGTCCTACATGGTGCTTTGGCACCGCTGGCCCAGCAACCAGGTTTGGCTGTAGTAATTTGCACCGGATTTGCCGCGATCATTTTGAAGTCGGGCGGGGATGAAATCGAGCGCAAAAGCTTTCTGCGCATAGCCTATCCAACGGTCTTGATCGCCGTGCTGGGCTATACCATAAGTTTTGCAATTTTCTATACATTGTTGTGCTGGCTGGGCTTAGATGGCAACACAGCCGGTTTGCTTGCCGCCATTTGCAGTTCGACCGACCCAGCAGCGTTGATCCCGACACTGAAACAGCTTGCTTTCAAAGGTGCCTGCCGCCGTGTGGCAGACATCGCCGTGGCCGAAAGCGCCATCAATGATGCGGTGGGTGCTATTATTACTATAGCTTTGATGGCAATGCTGGCGGGCACTGCACGGCTAAGCAACCTGCAAAGCCTGGCACTTGGTTTGTTCAGCGCCAGCAATGCCTGGCTGCTGGGCCAGCAATTGTGTTTTGGTGCGTTGGCCGGTTGCATCGGCTGGGCAGGCATGTGGTTTTTCGAGCGCTACAAGCGCAAACATTTTGCGCGCGCTGCTGCAGAGCCGATTTATGATTTTGCCATTGCACTGGGTCTGCCCTTGTTCACATTTTTGCTGGCACAACTGATGCATGGCAATGGTTATTTAGCGGCCTTCATTGCCGGTTTGCTGGGCAACTTCAACCGCGGCTCACAGGCTTTGCATGCTTTGGTTCACAGCATGGAAGTCAAAATCGAAAGCTTGGGCAAACCGGCGATTTTTATGATGCTTGGCCCCTTTGTCGCCCTGCAAGATTTGGCTGACACCGCGCTCTGGGGCCTCGCCTGCGCCCTGGTACTGATGCTGGTTGCCCGGCCGGTGTCGGTTTTTTTGAGTCTGCTGCCCAGCCGCATCAGCAGCGCTGAAAAATGTTTTTTGTGCGTGGTGCGCGAGACGGGCGTGATCCCCGTCGTATTGGCCGTAATGGCGGCCGCGCAATTCCCAGAACTAAAGCTGCTGCTGCCGCTTACCGCCTGGGTGGTGATCTACACGCTGACCATTTTGCCCGCCATCACTCCTTGGTGGGCAGGTAAACTCAAAATCTTGGAATGAACCATTGAAAGAGCCCGCTATGAAACCCTCTGTCCTCGTCGCCCGCGCTATCTTCCCTGCTATTTTGGACAAACTGGCCGAGCATTTTGAAGTCGAGGCCAACCAAGCCGACGCCATCTGGGGAAAGGCCGAATTCATGGCGCGCTTGCAAGGCAAAGTGGGTGTGTTCACGACTGGCGGCGAGCGCATTGATGCCGAACTTTTGTTGGGCTGCCCGCAGTTGCGCATCTGTGCCAACATGGCTGTGGGCTACAACAATTTCGATATCCCGGCCATGACGGCAGCGGGCGTGCTGGCCACCAATGCGCCCGACGTATTGACCGAGACCACGGCCGACTTGGGTTTTACTTTGCTGATGGCCACCGCGCGCCGGGTCAGCGAGAGCGAGGCCTTTTTGCGCGCTGGCCTGTGGAACAAATGGAGCTATGACATGTTCACGGGCTCCGACATCCACGGCGCCACCCTGGGCATACTGGGCATGGGCCGCATTGGCCAAGCCGTGGCCCGGCGCGGCGCGCATGGCTTTGGCATGCAGGTGATCTACCACAACCGTTCGCGCCTAGACGCCGCAACCGAGGCCTCGGTCAACGCGCGCTACGTCGGCAAAGAAGAGCTGTTTCGCCAAGCCGACCACATCGTGTTGGTGGTGCCGTATTCCGCCGAGTCGCACCACACCGTGGCCGCAAACGAGATCGCTTGGATGAAGCCCAGCGCAACTATTGTCAACATCGGTCGCGGCGGTTTGATCGACGAAGCCGCCTTGGCCGAGGCCTTGGCGGCAGGCCGCATTGGCGGCGCAGGCCTAGATGTTTTTGAGGGCGAACCGCGCGTCAATCCTGCCTTGCTTGCTCTCAAAAATGTAGTGCTCACACCGCATATTGGCAGCGCCACCGTGCCCACGCGCATGGCCATGGCCAACTTGGCGGCCGATAATTTGATTGGCTTTTTACTGCATGGCAAACCGCTCACACCACTCAATGCGCAGGTGTTGGCCTGATGCCTCTTGAAACCTGGTTCCTGCTGGCCTTTGGCCTGCTGCAAGTGCTCTTGCTGTTGTGGCTGCTGCTGCGCAAACCTACTGACACCAGCGAGCAAACCCGTGCCCAACTGCTGGGCGCCAACGAACGCTTAGAGCGCGAGCTGCGCCAGGCCATTGCCGAGTCGGGTCGGGGTGGGCGCCAGGAGCTGACGCAAAGCTTTGCCAGCTTCCAACAAACCCTGGTGCAACAAAGCGCCGAGGGCGCACGCACGCAAAACGCACAGATCGACGCACTCGTCTTGCAGTCGTCTCAGCAAATTGCGTCTTTGCAAAAAAACCTGGCCGACACGCTGACACTGCAATTGCAAGCCCTGGGCGAGTCCAATGCCCGGCGCATGGGCGAGGTGCGCGCCACGCTGGAGGCGCAGTTGGCCCAACTGCAGCAAAGCAATAGCGCCAAGCTCGACGAGATGCGCCAAACGGTAGACGAAAAACTGCAAACCACGCTGCAAGCCCGCCTTGGCGAGAGCTTCAAACAAGTAGCCGAGCGCCTGGAGCAAGTGCACCGTGGCTTGGGCGAAATGCAAAGCTTGGCTGCTGGAGTGGGCGACCTCAAACATTTACTCTCGAACGTCAAAACGCGCGGTATTTTTGGCGAGGCGCAATTGGCAGGCTTGCTAGAGCAGGTGTTTACGCCCGACCAATACGCCACGCAAATTGCCACCAAACCCGGCTCGCGCGAGGTAGTGGACTTTGCCGTCAAGCTGCCCGGCAAGTCGGACGACGGCCAACCGCTGTGGCTGCCTATCGATGCGAAATTTCCCAATGAAGACTACGAGCGCTTGCTCGACGCACAAGACCGTGCCCACGCCGAAGACGCTGCGGCTGCGGCCAAAGCGCTGGAGTTGCGCATTCGTCTAGAGGCCAAGAGCATTGCCAGCAAATACATCGCGCCACCGCACACTACCGACTTTGCGATTTTGTTTTTACCCAGCGAAGGCCTGTACGCCGAGGTGTTGCGCCGCCCTGGCCTGATGGACAGCTTGCAGCGCGAACAGCGCGTGATTTTGGCCGGGCCGACCACGCTGCTGTCGATGCTCAGCAGTTTGCAAATGGGCTTTCGCACCCTGGCGCTAGAGAAGCGCTCGAGCGAGGTCTGGCAGGTGCTGGGCGCCGTGAAGACCGAGTTCAACAAGTTTGGCGATGTGTTGGTCAAGCTCAAGAGCCAAACCCAAACCGTGCTCAACAGCATCGAGAGCGCCGAGCAGCGCAGCCGCGTGATGGGCCGCGCGCTGAAAAATGTCGAGGCTCTACCCGACACCCAAGCGCAGGCCTTGATCGGCACGCCTGCTGGGCTCGACGCTGAAGCCGACGCCCCCGGAGCCAAGCTGTTTTGAACATCGCTTTAGCGCGTTTGATCGCTGGGCAAGTCTGCTTGCACGGCTGCATGGCGGGTATGCGCATGGCCGCACCCCTGATGGCCCTGCGCGCGGGCTACAGCCCGGGTGCGGTGGGCTTGCTGCTGGCCTTGTTTGCGCTGACCCAGGTCTTCTTGGCCCTGCCTGCAGGCCGCTATGCCGACCGCCATGGCCTCAAGCGACCGCTGGGCTGGGCGGTGCTGGCGGCCAGCGCTGGTGCGGGCTTGGCGGCGGCCTGGCCGCTGTTCCCGGTGCTGTGCTTGAGCGCCTTGCTCACCGGCGGGGCAACCGGCGCGGCCTCGATTGCGTTGCAGCGCCATGTGGGGCGCGCGGCCGAGAGTCCGCTTCAACTGAAACAAGTTTTCTCATGGCTGGCGATTGGCCCGGCGGTGTCGAATTTTGTTGGCCCCTTCAGCGCCGGTTTGGTGATCGACCACTGGGGCTTTCGGGCTGCGTTTTTCATGCTCGCCTGCATGCCCCTGGCCACTTGGTTTTGGGTGCGTGCCACGCAAGAGCTGCCACCCGCGCCGGTACACGCCGACGCACACAAAGCCCGCGCCTGGGACTTGCTGCGCGAGCCGATGTTTCGCCGCTTGATGCTGGTCAATTGGTTTTTGTCGTCGTGCTGGGATGTGCACACTTTTGTGGTGCCGGTGCTGGGCCATGAATATGGTTTTAGCGCCTCGGTGATTGGGAGCTTGTTGGGTGCGTTTGCGGTGGCCGCCACAGCGGTACGGGTGCTGCTGCCTTTGCTGGCCAGCCATGTGCGCGAGTCGGTGGTTATTACCAGTGCCATGCTGGCCACGGCCCTGCTGTTTGCGCTTTATCCACTCTTGCACAATGCATGGGTCATGGGCCTGTGCTCGGTCTTGCTGGGCTTGGCCTTGGGCTCAGTGCAGCCCATGATCATGAGCACCTTGCACCAGATCACACCGGAGCACCGCCATGGCGAGGCCTTGGGCCTGCGTTTAATGGCTATTAACGGCTCTAGCGTGCTGATGCCCATGCTCTACGGTGCGGTGGGCGCTTGGGTCGGCGTATCGGTGGTGTTTTGGGTGCTGGGCGCTTGCGTCGGGGCAGGCGCGCGGGTGGCTTGGTCGCTAGGGCGTGCGACTGCGCATAAGGCGCACTAGCCCTTTAGCGCATAAAACTGGCTAATGGCTGCCCAGGCCTGTGCGGGCTCGTCGGCATAGCTAAACAGTTGTAAATCTTCAGGCGAAATCGCGCCTTCTTCGACCAACACATTCAAATTGAGCAGGCGCTTCCAGTAGTCGCTGCCAAACAAAACAATCGGCAGGGGTTTGGCTTTTTTGCATTGCACCAGGGTGAGCGTTTCAAACAATTCGTCCATGGTGCCAAAGCCACCCGGAAAAGCCACCAAGGCTTTGGCACGCATCATGAAATGCATTTTGCGCAGCGCAAAATAGTGGAACTTGAAGCTCAGCTCGGGCGTCACATAGGGGTTGGCCTCTTGCTCGTGCGGTAGCGCAATGTTCAGACCCACGCTGATGCTGCCCGCTTCTTGCGCGCCCCGATTGGCCGCTTCCATAATGCCGGGCCCACCGCCGGTGCAAACAAAGAGTTTGTCGGCGGCTGCTTGTGTAGCGCTGTAGCGCGCCACCATGCCAGCAAAGACGCGGGCTTTTTCGTAATACACCGCGTTGCGCAGCAAGCGCTCGGCATGGGCAATGGCTGCAGGTTCTGCGCTAGCGCGGGCGTTGTGCAGCAGGGCCTGGGCCTCTTCTTGCGAGCCAAAGCGCGCGCTGCCAAACACCACCACCGTGTTCTCAATGCCATGCTCTTGTTGGCCCAAATCGGGTTTGAGCAGCTCCAGTTGAAAGCGAATACCACGTGTCTCGCGGCGCAATAAAAACTCAGGGTCGGCAAAAGCTAGGCGGTTAGAGTCGGCGTCTAAGCTGCTGTGTTCTACCGCGTGGCTTTGCAGCGTAGCCCAGGCATCGGCTAGGCGCTGGTCTTTTAAATTTTGGGTGTTTTCCATGCTGGCATTGTGATCCGAATGGGCCGTTCTGTGCCAAGGCTTAGCGCATTTTTCGGAAGGCTGCCAATTCTTTGACCAAGCGTTCAAAGTCGCTAAGCATCAGCGCGTCAGCGGCGTAGAAAACGGCGAACTTGCCCATTAGCGTGCGCACATACAAGCGCGGGGCAATCAGCCAGTCCAGGCCGCGGACGCGGATCAGCTTGCCGTAGGCCAGCTCGCGCAATTCCATTTTTTTGTTCCACACCCAGCTTTGCTGCAGGGCCTCGCTGCTCAGGGTGGTGGTGCCAGTGACGATGTACCACCAGGTGGTCAGCATCAGTAGCATTGCAGCTGCAAACCAAAGCATAGAGCTGCTGCGCGGGTTGGCACCGGCAATGCTGCCAGTGAAGAGCAAGACCAGCCACAGCATAGCTCCGCCCACCAAGACCGTGGCCAGTAGTTTGAAGGGCAGACTAAACGCTGCACACCTAAGCGCTGGGGCTGGCACGCTTTGCGCAGCCGGGCTGGCGGGAGCGGCCTGCGAGCCCGAACCACGTTGGCTGGGTGTGAACTGAAACGGCGGTGGCCCTAAGCTGGCCAAGGCCGCTTGCATGCTCTGGCTGGTGCTCTTACCGTTAATGGAGGGGGCCAAAGCTGCGCTCACCTTTTGTCTTTGCCGTCTTTGTCTTTGAACAAATCGTCAATCTTGTCTTGTGCGGCTTTTTCAGCTTTTTCTTCGGCTTTGGCGTCGGGCACTTCGCCTACTTTCAGCTCAGCGGGCGGTGGCGTGGTTTCAGCCGGTGCTTCAATTTTGACTTTGTCTAAATCAACCTTAACTTCTTTGTCTAAAAAAACAGTCACGGTTTGCGGCACAAAAATCACAATAAAAACCAAGATGATCTGCATCAGAACCCAGGGAATTGCCCCGAGGTAAATGTCGTTAGACAGCACCGGCTTTTCAATGCGACCTTCTTTGAACAAGGTGTCGGCAATGCCACGCAAATAAAACAGTGCAAAGCCAAAGGGTGGGTGCATAAAACTGGTTTGCATATTGACGCACAAGAGCACGCCAAACCAAATCAGGTTGATGCCCATTTTGTCGGCCACGGGGCCGAGCATGGGCACGATGATGAAGGCGATTTCAAAAAAGTCTAAGAAGAAGGCCAAGAAGAATACAAACACGTTCACGGCAATCAAAAAGCCCACTTGGCCACCGGGCAGGCTGGTCAGCATATGCTCGACCCACTTGGCACCGTCTACACCCTGAAAGACCATCGAGAACACGCGCGAGCCGATCAAAATAAACACCACCATGGCCGTGAGGCGCATGGTGGCCACCATAGCGTCCCAAATCAGCGGTTTGGTCAGGCGCTTGTGCATGGCGGCCAAGATCAGCGCGCCGACGCAGCCCATGGCCCCGGCCTCGGTGGGTGTGGCAATGGCGGTGTCGATACCGGGTAGGCCGCCCATCGAACCCAGCACCGCAAAAATCAACACGGCCGATGGAATAATGCCGCGCAAGCATTTGGCCCACAGCGCCCAACCGTTGAGGGTGCGCGCCGACTTGGGCACACCGGGCACATGGTGCGGTTTGACGATGCCCAAGCCAAAAGTGTAGAGCGCAAAAATCAGCACTTGCAAAATCGAAGGGCCCCAAGCGCCCTTGTACATGTCGCCTACCGAGCGGCCCAATTGGTCGGCCAGCACCACCAGCACCAGAGACGGTGGCACCAGTTGCGTGATGGTGCCAGATGCGGCCAACACGCCCGTGGTGTAGCGCATGTTGTATCCGTAGCGGATCATCACCGGCATGGAGATGAGGGCCATGGCAATCACCTGGCCCGCCACGGTGCCGGTGATCGCGCCCAAAATAAAGCCAACGATGATGACCGAATACCCCAGGCCACCGCGCACCGGGCCAAACAGCTGGCCCATCGAGTCAAGCATGTCTTCGGCCAAGCCGCATTTCTCTAGCACCGCACCCATCAGCGTGAAGAAGGGAATCGCCAGCAGCAGGTCGTTGCTCAAAATGCCAAACACATTGAGCGGCAGGTTCGACATAAAGCTGGCCGGAAACCAACCCATTTCAATGGCGATAAAACCCGAGAATAGGCCCAGTGCCGAGAGCGAAAAAGCCACTGGAAAGCCGATCAGCATAATCAGCACGAGAGCGCCAAACATCATGGGCGCGAAGTTTTCCATTTGCATGGTGGGGTCCTGTTATTTTTTGAAATATACGAGTAGGTGTGAAGCTGGCAGCGCGTGAAGAGCGCCTTACTGCACGGGCTTCTCGTAGTGGGTGCTCATTTGGTAACTGCCCTGCAAGTAGCAGATGCGTTTGATGATTTCGGCACAACCTTGCAGCGACATCAAGCCAAAACCCATGGGCAGCATCAGCATCGCGGGCCAGCGCACCAGGCCACCGGCGTTTTGCGACATCTCATGCGTGAGGTACATCTTCATGAACAGCGGCCAGCTTAGGTAGGTGAGCAGCATCATCACCGGCAGCAAAAAGAACAGCAGGCCAAACAGGTCCACGTAGACTGGGCCATTGCCTTTGAGCTTGCCGTAAATGATGTCCACCCGCACATGCTCGTTGAGCTTGAGCACCACCGGCGCGCCCAGCATCACGCAGGCGGCAAACAAATACCATTGGATCTCTAGCCAACCGTTGGAGCTGATGTCCAGTCCATAGCGAATGAAGGCATTGCCCGCTGAGATGAGTGCCGTGGCCAGCACGGTAAAGGCGGCCACACGGCCCAGGCGTTCGCTGAGCCAGTCGATGCCCAGCGCGAGTTTGAGGAGGGATGTCACGTTGCTACTCCAAAGCTTTGTTGCCTTCGATACTACCCTGCGCACCGTTGCGCAAGCCGCGCACGGCAGGCTAAATTCGCCTAGGGTTTTCCCGGTGGAGAATAATCTAGGCATGTCCAGCAGTTCTATTACCACTCCAACACTGTCGATCGACTCCCCCGCCATGCGCAGCGCAGGCCGCGACTTGCTCTCTTTGGCGCTGATGGACGCGCGCAACCATAGCCTCGGTTTGCTATTGTTATTGGAGCAATCTACGCACAACCAGAGCGCCTTGCAGCCACATTTGCCTATTCAAAAACATTGGTGGATGGCAGGCCACATAGCTTGGTTTGCCGAATACTGGGTAGGCCGCAACACCCGGCGCATCGCCGGCTTTGCCTGCCCCAGCGACGCGACCCGTCTGGCCTCTATCGAGCCCCAGGCCGACCGCTGGTGGAACCCTGCGCTGGCTCCAAGCTCGGGCGCGCAGCCCAGCGATTTGCCGCCGCCCGATGCGGTGCGCGCCTATATGCTCGAGACGCTCGAGAGCACGCTAGAGCTGCTGGAAAAAACCGCCGAACACAACGCGGCCCTGTACTTTTACCGCTTGGCCTTGTT
>CANFOR010000024.1 GCA_947448675.1 Betaproteobacteria bacterium | reverse complement strand
TCGGGGTAGATGTCGGTCACGGTAAACAGCAGGTCTTTGGGCGCGTCAGGGTTGCAGCCGGGGGGGAGGCCTTCAAAGCCCATGCCCTCGGCCAGCGCTTTGGGAAAGCGCTCGCGCGCCTCTAAAAACACCAGCTTTTCAATATAGTCGCCAAAGGCTTGTTCGGGCTCCAGGTGCAGGTCGAGGGTGGCACCCACGGGGTGGCCTTGCAGGGCGTCGTCGATGCTCTTGAGCAGGTCGCCACCGCCGAGCAAAAACTCTACCGGCTCGTCCAGCGCGTCGAGCACCTCGCCCAGGGTGTCTTTCAGCGTCCAGGTCAGGGCAACCACGCATTGGGGGGTGATATGGGTCAGTGCTTCGGTCATAAGGTGTTCTTTCAGGGCAGAATTGTCCCATGAACATCAACACCCCCTTGCCTTTGCTCGCTGGCCTGAGCCCACACGCGTTTATGCGCACGCATTGGCAAAAAAAACCGCTGCTGATTCGCCAGGCCATTCCCGGCTTTGCGCCCCTGCTCTCGCGCAGCGAACTGTTTGCCTTGGCTGGGCAAGAGGGCGTGGAGTCGCGCCTGGTGCAATGCAAAACCGCCAAAGGCCAAGAACGCTGGCGCATGGACAGCGGGCCCTTTGCAGTGCCTGCGCAGACCCAGGGAGCGCAGGCTAAGGGTGTACAAGTGGAGGGCGCTGCTGTGCCCGCGCTCGGCCAGCCCTTGCCACCCCTTGGCCGCAAGCTGTGGACGCTCTTGGTGCAAGGCGTAGACCTGCACCACGAGGGCGTACACGCGCTGCTGCAAAACTTTCGCTTTGTGCCCGACGCACGGCTCGACGATCTCATGATCAGCTACGCCACCGAGGGTGGCGGCGTCGGCCCGCACTTTGACAGCTACGATGTGTTTTTGCTGCAAGCCCAGGGCCGCCGCCGTTGGCGCATTGGCGCGCAAAAAGACCTCACGCTGCGCGAGGGACTGCCGCTCAAAGTGCTGCAAAACTTTGCACCCACCCAGGAGTTTGTTTTAGAGCCCGGCGACATGCTCTACCTGCCCCCACGCTGGGCCCATGAGGGCGTGGCCGAGGGTGGCGAATGCCAAACCTATTCGATTGGCTTTCGCGCGCCCAGCGCCAGCGAGCTGGCCCGTGAGCTGCTCACCCGCCTGGCCGACGTGGTAGCGCAAGAGGCCGAAGGCCAAGCCGCCCGGCTCTACACCGACCGCCAGCAGGCCGCCACGGCCCAGCCCGCCACGCTGCCGCCCGAGCTGGCCACCTTTGCGCACCAGGCCTTGGCAACCGCGCTGAAAGACAAGCAGCTGATGCAGCAACTTTTGGGCGAGGCCCTGACCGAGCCCAAGGCCAAAGTGTGGTTTGAAGCCAGCCGCGTGCCCAAAACCATCAAGGCCCTGCGCCTGGACCGCGCCAGCCGTATGCTGGTCGACGGCAAATATGTTTTTTTAAACGGCGAGAGCTGGCGCATGGGCGGTGCAGACGCCAAACTGCTGCGCAAATTGGCCCGCAGTAGAGCGCTGGATGCTACAGATCTAATAGCTACCAACGCACAGAATAAGCGCCTTGCAGCCGGTTTACCCTGTGAGCCCAGCGCAGATTTTATGGCCATTGTGCGCGACTGGGCCGCGCAAGGCTGGGTCCATGCCAGCTAACACGCCCGTGCCTACAAGGGCAGCATCAACGCCGCAGACAGGGCAGCCGTCTGTGCCGCTGGTCGCCCCTTTGCCCAGTGGCCGCTTTGAGGGCCGCAATGCCTTCCAGCAACTGCTACGCGACGCCTTGGCCACTGCCGCCCAAGAAGGTTGGCGCGAGATGGTATGGGCCGACGCCAGCTTTGCCGATTGGCCCTTGGGCGAGCGCAGCGTGGATGCCAGCCTGCGCGCCTGGAGCCAAACCGGCCGCAAGCTGACCTTGCTAGCCAAAGACTACAGCGTGGTGCAAGCGCGCCACCACCGCTTTGTGCAATGGCGGCGCGACTGGAGCCACATCGTCGAAGCCCGCGCCTGCCCCAGTGCCGACGCGCTAGAGCTGCCCAGCGCCCTGTACAGCCCGCACTGGGTGTTGCAGCGCTTAGACCCAGTGCACTGCAACGGCGTCACCGAAGCCCAGCCCCAACGTCGCGTGGCGCTGCGTGAGCAGCTAGCGGAGTGGCTGGGTAAGAGCAGCTTCAGTTTTCCAGCGGTGACGCTGGGTTTGTAGACGAAAGGAAAACACCCCATGAAACAAGACATTTGGCTCAACCTGCCCGTCAAAGACGTGGTTGCGGCATCGGCGTTTTTTAGCGCCATCGGTTTCACGCCCAAACCCGGGCCGGGCAATAGCGCGCAGTCGGCCTGCTTTGGCATTGGCGAGCAGCAACTCGTGTTGATGCTATTCGCGCAAGAGCTGTTCACAGGTTTCACGCAGCACGCCCTGGCCGACACCCGTGCGGGCGCCGAAGTTTTGTTTTCCTTGGGAGCGAGCAGCCGCGAAGCGGTAGACCAGATGGCGCAGCGCGCAGCATCAGCGGGTGGCCAAGTTTTTGCACCGCCGCGCGAGGCCAATGGCTTTATGTATGGCTGCGGTTTTTGCGACCTCGACGGCCACCGCTGGAATGTGCTGTTTATGGATGCCACTAAGATGCCCGCTTAGCGACAATGGCCTTCATTGACAACCTCAACCCCCACCTTTCAGATGACCCACACCGGCGCAAGCAAAACAGAGATTCAGCTATTTTTGGCCCAAGAGTTCCCGCAAAGCCGGGCCGTGGTGGTGGAGGCAGGGCAGGGCGCGGCCACTGTCCAGCATTTGGTGGGCGAGGCCGACTTGCGGCCCGGCGGCACGGTATCGGGGCCGACCATGATGGCCCTGGCCGATGTGGCTTTGTACGTGGCGATTTTGGGCGCCATTGGCATTGTTCCGCTCACCGTCACCACCAGTTTGACCATCAATTTTTTGCGCAAACCAGCAGCTAACGCTCACTTGCTAGGCGTGTGCAAACTCATCAAGCTCGGGCAGTTGCTGGCGGTGGGTGAGGTGTCGATTTACTCCGAGGGCAGCAGCGACTTGGTCGCCCATGCGGTGGGCACTTATGCGATCCCGCGCAAGCGTTGAAACCTAGCTGGGTGGCGGCTCACAGCCGACATGAAATTCATTCACAATGGTGACTTCGTTTTTTTAATTTGAAGCCGTCATGAAAACCTTTTTTGCCCTTTGCGCCCTGAGCGCTGTTGCCAGCCTGGCCCAAGCCGCTGCACCTACCGAGACCCTGCCTTCGGGCGTGAAAATTGTGCACACCGCCGACGGCACCGGCCCCATGCCCCAGGCCAGCAGCACGGTGAAGGTGCACTACCGTGGCACGCTGGAAGACGGGAAAGAGTTTGACAGCTCCTACAAGCGCGGCGCGCCGGCGTCTTTCCCGCTCAACCGCGTGGTGCCTTGCTGGACCGAAGGCATGCAAAAAATCAAAGTTGGCGGCAAGGCCACGCTAACCTGCCCACCAGCCACCGCCTATGGTGCGCGCGGTGCGGGCGGCGTGGTACCGCCCAACGCCACGCTCACTTTTGAAGTCGAGCTGTTGGCCATCGAAAAGTAAGGCCGCTCGCAGGCTGCTGCGGCCGGTTTGCGCGGCAGGACAAAGTCTTGCAAGCTAGGCCATGACCTCCATGCCCGTAAGGCCCCCTATGCCGCATGTACGCTTGTTCTTGCTCACCGCTGCGGCCATGCTGGCCTTTGCGGGCAACTCTTTGCTGTGCCGCCTAGCGCTTAAGCAGTCGGGCATAGACGCAGCGAGTTTTACCTCGGTGCGTGTGCTCTGCGGAGCCTTGGTTTTGTGGCTGCTGGTGCGCTGGCGCTCCGTGCGACAAAGTTCATTGCAAGCCTCTGGGCTGGCTGCAGACCAAGCCCAGCTGCCTCTGGTTATGCCGCCAGCTATGCCGCCAGTAGGGCCGCTTGTCGTGCCCTTTGTTGCGCAGGGCAATTGGGGCTCGGCCACGGCTTTGTTTGTGTACGCAGCGGGTTTTTCATTTGCCTATGTGAGCTTGCCCGCTGCCAGCGGCGCTTTGCTCTTGTTTGGCGCGGTGCAAGCCACCATGCTGGGCTTTGCATGGTGGCGCGGTGAGCGTTTTGGCGTGCAGCAAATTGCGGGTTTGCTACTGGCTTTGTGTGGTTTGCTGGGCTTGTTGCTGCCGGGGCTGTCGGCACCGCCCTTGCTGGGTGCATTGTTGATGATCTGCGCTGGTGTGGCCTGGGGCTTGTATTCGCTGCGAGCGAAGTCGCACGGCAACCCAGCGGGCGACCCTACAGCCGTTACGGCTGGTAATTTTTTACGCGCCACACCCATGGCCTTGGCGCTGAGCTTGTGCACGCTTTCCTCCGCTCGTTTCGATGGTCAGGGTTTGCTTTTGGCTGCGGCCTCGGGCGCGCTGGCCTCGGGCTTGGGGTATGCCATCTGGTACACCGCCTTGCCGCACTTAAAGGCCAGCAGTGCTGCGACTGTGCAGCTTAGCGTGCCGGTGATTGCGGCCTTGGGTGGGGTGCTGCTCTTGAATGAAGCGCTGAGCCTGCGTTTGGCTTTGGCGGTCCCCGCTATTTTGGGTGGCATTGCGTTGGTGCTTTTGGGCAAGGCTCAGCGCGCCAAGCCGAGCGTTTAAAAACGCCAGCACATAAAACGCTCGGCGCTTAAATCAAATTGCGCAAACTGGCGGCAGTTTCGCGCAGCACATTGAGCACGCGGTTGACGGCGTCTGCGGTTTTTTCTTGGCCCATGGGCATGATCACGTTGAGTGCGCCCATCAGCGTGCCCTTGGCGTCGCGCAGGGGCACGGCCACGCCACGGTAGCTCAGCTCTAGCTGCTGCTCTGACACCGCCCAATCCTGTTGGCGAATTTGCAAAAACTCGGCGCGCAGGGCCTCGTGCGCAATGATGGTGTGGCTGGTGTAGGTGCGAATCTCGCCGCTGCGCAGCCAGTCTTCGTAGCTGGGCTGTTCGCGCAGGGCAATGAGCAGCAGGCCCGCGGCCGTCACATGCGCGGGCACGCGGGCGCCCAGCACAAAGCCGGTGTTCATAGCGCGGTTGGGGCCGTTGCGCGCCACGTAGACGATGTCGTCGCCTTCCATCATGCTCACATAGGCAATCTCTTGCGTACCCGCCGTCACGCGCTGCAAAAACGGCTGCACGATGCGCGCCAAACGGCTCGACTCAATAAAGGCCTGGCCCAGTCGCAGCACGCGCGGCGTGAGCCAAAACAGCTTGCCGTCGGTCGCCACATAGCCCAGGTGCGCCAAGGTCAGCAAATGCCGGCGCGCCGCGGTGCGTGTCATGCCGACCAGCTCGCCCATTTGCGAGGCCGTCACGCGCGGATGGGCGTCGCCAAAGGCTTCCAAAATGCCCAGGCCTTTGTCAAGCCCTGCGATCCAGTCGCGGCGCTCCAGTGGGCTCTTGTGGGCCGTGCTCAGGGTGGTGCTGCTCAGTTGTGTGGGCATAGGGGTATCCCTAGGTTTGCGCGTTTATCGTTTGTAATTGTGCGTTTATCGAACTGTCATGTGATTTAGCGCAGAAAAATTAGCCGCAATCACTCTACATTAGCACACATCGACCAATACAGAACGATAAACGTACAAAATGAACGCCCACTCCACATCACCCAACAGCTTGTACCCGGCCATGCCTGTGGTGAGTGGCAGCACGGCGGTGTACTTCATCATTGGCGACCCGGTGGAGCAGGTGCGCGCCCCTGAAACTTTTAACGCGGTGTTTGCGCGCCACGGCATCGACGCGGTGCTGGTGCCAATTCGCATTGCGTCCGAGCACTTGCTGCGCTTTGTGCAAACCGCGTTTTTGGCCCCCAATGTGCAGGGCCTGTGGATCACCATTCCACACAAAATCCCGCTAATGGCCTTGCTGGCCGACGCTAGCCCCGCCGCAGTGGCCGCAGGCGCGGTCAACGCCGTGCGCCGCAATGCCGACGGCAGCTTGAGCGGCGCGTTGTTTGACGGCCAGGGTTTTGTGGCTGGGCTCGACTACGCAGGCATTGCCTACGCCGGCCAGCGCGTGCTGGTCTTGGGCGCAGGTGGGGCCGCAGCAGCCATTGGCACGGCTTTGGTCAGTGGGCCTAGACCATGTGCTGCCCTGGGCTTTTTTGACCCCGTAGAAGGCCGCGCAGCGGCCTTGGTGGCCCATATGCAGCGCAATGCCCAAGCCACCGCTGAGTCCAGCGCCCAGGACAACACCCAGCGCGCCAGCATGACACAATTGCGCGTAGCGGCAAGCAACGACCCCGCCGGTTTTGACTTGGTCATCAACGCCACGCCCCTGGGCCTGCACGAGGCCGACCCGCTGCCTTGCGACATCGCCCGCATGGACGCACACGCTGCCTTTGCCGATATTTTGATGAAAAACCAGCCCACGCCCGCCGTGCGCGCGGCCTTGGCACGCGGCCTGCAGGCGCAGCCCGGCTTTGAAATGATGGTCCAACAAACCCACAGCTACCTGGCGTTTTTTGGCCACCACGCTGCTGCGCAAGTGGTGCAAAGCGAGTACGACAGCCTGCGCCAACAAATTTACCCCGCCAGCTTGCTAGGGGTAAGCACCTGTTCCCCGGTAGCGCGCCGTGCGCGCGCGGCCTAGGATAATCAGCCCTTCATTAACCCCCTTGAGTTCCTTTGGAGACAGTTCTATGCAAAAACGATTCGCTCTTAAATTTGTAGCTGCTAGCGCACTACTGGCCTGCGCTGCGGGCGCATTTGCCCAAAACACCATCAAAATCGCCGCGCTTGTGGAGCTGTCGGGCGCGGGGGCCACATCGGGCACCAATTTTCGCAACGGCGCTGAAATGGCCGTCAAAGAAATCAATGCCTCGGGCGGCATCTTGGGCAAAAAAATCGAGATGACGGTGTCTGACACTACCAGCAACCCTGGCGTCGCTCTGGGTCTGACCAAAAAAGCCATCGACCAAGACGTGTTTGCCATCTTTGGCCCGGTGTTTTCGGGTTCGATCATCGTGAGCATGAAAGAGTCTGAAAAGGCTGGCATCCCCAACTGGACGGGTGGCGAAGCGGCCAACATCACCAAACAAGGCAACCCCTACATCTTCCGCACCAGCTTTACGCAGGCCACGGCCATGCCCAAGGTGGCCAAGTACATCAACCAGCAAACCAAGATTAAAACCCTGGCCGTGCTGTTTGTGAACAACGACTTTGGCAAAGGTGGCCTAGACGCCATCAAGAAAGCGCTGGAGCCCACCAGCACCAAGGTCGTGACCGAAATTTCGACCGACTCTGGCCAAGTGGACTTTTCAGCCGCCGTGCTCAAAGCCAAGCAGTCGGGCGCGGACGCTTTGTTCGCCTACACCAATGAAGACGAGTCGGCTCGCCTGTTGCGCGAGTTGCGCAAGCAGGGCTGGACCAAGCCCGTCATTGGCGAGACCACCATCACTGGCCAAAAAGTCATTGAGTTGGCGGGCGAAGCTGCCAACGGCGTGATTGGCCACGTCGGCCTGACGGTGGACGCACCCCTGCCTGCCATTCGCGCCTTCCGCGCCAAGTACGAGCTGGCCTACAAAAGCGTGTCCGACCACAACGGCATGAAGGGTTACTCGGGCATCTACGCCATGCAAGCGGCGATTGAAAAAGCCGGCAAGCTCGACCGCAAAGCCGTGGCCGCCGCCATGCGCAACCTGAAAATCACCACCGACAAATACCCCGGCGCTTTGCTCGACACCCAGTTCGACGACAAGGGTGACCTGGACCGCACCAGCTTTATTGTCGAAGTGAAGAATGGCCAGCAAGTGGTGATCGACACCGTGGGCCCGCTCAACGCGCCTGTTGCTAAAAAATAAGCCCCTGGCCGCAGCTGTGCCGCTGGCGCACAGCTGCATGGCCTGCAGGCGCTGAAGCTCCCCCTATGACCGACTTTCTCCAACTCTTTTTCAGTGGCCTGGCCACAGGCAGCATCTATGCCCTGGCCGCGTTGGGCTTTACGCTCTTATGGCAAGCCGCAGGCACCATTAACTTTGCCCAGGGCGAGTTCGTGATGCTGCCCGCATTTGGCATGCTGGCCTTTATGCACATGGGCGCGTCGGTGTTGGTGAGCTTGCTGCTCACCGCCGTGGTGGGCACAGCAGTTTTGGGTTGGGCCTTTAAAAGGTCGGTGGTAGACCCCCTGTTTAAATTCGGCATGATGCCCATCGTGGTGGCTACCATTGGCCTGTCGATCACCCTGCGCAACGCCATGCGGGCGGGCTACAGCGCCGAGGCGCAACCCTTCCCGAGTTTGTTTGCCGACAAGATTTTTAACCTCGCCGGTGTCACCATAACCATGGGTGACATTGGCACCCTGGTGCTGGCCTTGTTGATTGTGTTTGCAACCCAAGCCTTTCTGGCCAAGACGGTGACTGGGCGTGCCATGCAAGCGGTAGCGCAAAACACCGAGAGCGCCAGCGTGCTGGGCATCAATGTGTCGCGGATGATTTTTTATACCTTCGCCATCAACGCGGTGCTGGCCTGCATGGCCGCACTCTTGGTTACGCCGACCTATTTGGCCAAGTTCGATATGGGTGAGTCGCTGGGCAACAAGGCGTTTTTTGCGGCCATCATCGGCGGCTTCAACAACTCGCGCGGCGCGCTGCTGGGCGGGCTGATCGTCGGCGTGAGCGAGAACCTGGCTGCGGCCTATATCTCGCCTTCCTACAAAGACGCGGTGGCGCTGGTGATTTTTATGGTGGTGATTTTGTTCAAACCACAAGGCCTCTTGGGCAAAAAAGAGGAGCGCAAGGTATGAACGCCCGCAATCCAATTGCTATTATTTCAATAGCTTCCTGCGCAGCACTGGCGCTGCTTGCACCCCATTTACTGAAAAATTATGGGGTGTATTTGCTGACCTACTGGCTGGTCTTCGTGGTCGCCACCATGGGCCTGAACCTCACTGTGGGCTATGCTGGGCAAAAGTCTTTGGGCCATGCCGCCTTCTTTGGCATTGGGGCCTACACGGTGGCCATCATGATGAAGGCTGGTTTTAGCTGGTGGCTGGGCATGCCTGCTGCGGCAACCCTGTGCTTTGTGGTCGGGCTGATTGTGGGCTTTCCGGCACTGCGTGTGCAAACCATTTACCTGGCCTTTGCAACCCTGGGCTTTAACACCGCGGTGTGGCTGGTGATGCGCAATGAAGAGTGGCTCACCGGCGGCACCTTTGGCATCAATGGCATTGCCCGGCCCGAGGTTTTGGGTCTGTCGCTCAAGGGCAACATGGCCTATTACTACTTTGTGCTGGCGGCAACCGTGCTCATGGGCGCTTTGCTCTGGGGCCTGTTGCGCAGCCCCTGGGGCAAAGCGTTTACGGCCCTGCGTGACAACCCGATTCGGGCCGAGAGCCTGGGCGTGCACATTCGCAACTACACCCTGCTGTCGTTTGCCATTGGCGCTACCTATGCGGGTGTGGCCGGTGCGCTGTTTGCCTCGCTGGTGGACTTTATCGAGCCCGGGCCTTTTGCCGTGGCTTCGTCAATCATGCTGTATTTGATGGTCGTGGTCGGTGGGCCAGGCTACTTTTTGGGCCCCTTGGTCGGCGCTGCCGTGGGTGCGGTGCTGCCGCAAATCATTCCCGACATTGCACCCGCCCTGGCTAACTGGTACTTGCCTATTTTTGGGGCCGTGGTGGTGCTGATGATGGTCTGGCTACCCGACGGCCTGCTCAGCCTGCCCGATCGCATCCAGGCCAAGCGCGACTCGCGCAAAGCCAGTGCGGCGCGCATGCAACAGGGCCAAGCCAACGTAGGAGCACCGCTATGAATGCGCCCCTGCTCAAGGTCACTGACCTGAAAAAATCTTACGGCGCCATCCAAGCTGTGAGCGGTGTGAGTTTTGAAGTCCAGCCCGGCGAGATTTTTGGCGTGATCGGCCCCAACGGCTCGGGCAAAACCACGCTGTTCAACTCCATGCTCGGGCAGATCACGCCCGACTCGGGCAAGATCGAACTCAACGGCCACGACGTGTCCAAACTCGGCCCGCTGGAGCTCAGCCGCAAGGGCGTGGGCCGCACCTTCCAAACCCTGCAAGTGTTTGGCAAGATGACGGTGCGCGACAACCTCATCGTGGCCGCGCAAGAGCACCGTGGCAGCATGTTCAGCCGCATGTTCGCGCCCAGCGACTCCGGTCTGGGTGCCAAGGCCGACGCACTGATCGAGCGCTTTCGCATTGGCCACGTGGCCCAGCTCAAAGCCGGTACGCTGAGCTACGGCCAGCAAAAATTGGTTGACATCGCCATGGCCTTTATGAGCGAGCCGGATCTGGTTTTGCTCGACGAGCCCTGCGCCGGTGTGAACCCCAGTTTGGTCGGTGGCATAGCTACGCTGCTGAAAGATTTAAACCGCGTGCCCACGGGCAGCAAAAAAAGCAGCTTCGTAGTGATCGAGCACAACATGGACTTTGTGATGGACCTGTGCCACCGCATCATGGTCATGGTCGAAGGCAAGGTCTTGGCCATTGGCACACCGGCTGAAATCCGTGGCAATAAGCAAGTGCTTGATGCATACCTTGGAGCATGAGCATGGGCAATATTTGCATTGAATTTGACGACGTGGTGGCCGGTTACAAGGACTTCATGATCCTCAACAACCTGAGCTTCAAAGCGCGCACTGGCTCCATCACCTTGCTGCTCGGGCCCAATGGCGCGGGCAAATCCACCGTGCTCAAAACCCTGTTTGGTTTGCTCAAACCGCGCCAGGGCAAAATTTTGCTCGACGGCGTAGACATCGGTGGTGCCAGCCAAAAAGAATTGCTGGCGCGCGGCATTGCCTTTGTGCCCCAGGGGCGCAACCTGTTTGGCCAGCTCACGGTCTACCAAAACCTAGAGTTGGGCGGCATCACCCTGGGCATGAAGACCACGCACGAGCGCATCCCTGAAGTACTGGAATTTTTTCCGCGCGTCAAAGAGCGCATGAACAGCCAGGCCTCGGCGCTCTCCGGCGGCGAGCAAAAGCAGCTTGAAATTGGTCGCGCGCTCTTGCTGCGCCCCAAGGTGCTGCTGATCGACGAGCCCAGCATCGGCCTGTCGCCCATCGTGGTGCAAGACGTGTTCAAGCTCTTGCGCAAACTGGCCGACCAAGGCACTACCGTGTTGATGGTCGAGCAAAACGTCAAGAGTGCGCTGAAAATTTCTGACGACGCGATTGCGCTAGAGTCGGGCCGTTTGGTGCTGCACAAACCCGCCAGCGAGCTGCTGGCCGACCCCGACATCGAGCGTTTGTTCCTCGGTGGCGCGCATGCTGCTGTGGCCGCTACGGGTGTTTAATAGCTTGTGCCTGCATCGCCCATGCAGCTTTGAGTTTTTGGAGTACCGCGCATGAGTGATTTGCTCGTCAACCCCGCTAGCCACCGCGAGCCCCTGCAGGCCTCGTTCAGCGACGCGGCCAACCCGCTGGGCCTAGACGGCGTGGAGTTCATCGAATACGCCACGCCCAGGCCCCAGGCCCTGGGCCAGGTGCTGGAGATGATGGGCTTTAAACCCGTGGCCCGCCACCGCTCGCGCGAGGTGCTGCTGTACCGCCAGGGCGGGCTCAATGTGGTGGTCAACGCGCATCCGCTCGACGTCAAGGGCGCTGCCCACGGCTCCGAAGCACCCGCCATCTCGGCCATAGCCCTGCGCGTGCGCGATGCGCGCGCGGCCTACGCCTACGCCCGCGAGCGTGGCGCCTGGGAGGTGCCCACCCACGCTGAGGTGATGGAGCTGAACATCCCCGCCATCCACGGCGCGGGGGGTAGCCGCATCTACTTTATCGACCGCTACAAAGAGTTTTCTATCTACGATGTGGACTTCATCCCCATCCCCACAGTGGAGCAAAAACCGCCCGCCGTGGCCGGCCTGCATTTCTTTGGTGTGGTGCAATACATCGGCCTGGCGCGCAGCTACGACTGGACCGAGTTTTACCGCGAGCTGTTTGGTATTGAGCTCATCCCCGACGATCAACGCTTTGGCATCATGCCCAAGGGCACGCTCTTGCGCAGCCCGGCGCTGGACGCCAAAAACAGCTTTATGCTGCAACTCATCGAGCCCGAGCTGCATGTGGCCGATGGGGGCGAAAAACTGCAGCGTATTGGCCTGGGTGTGCCCGACGTGTTGGCCGCTGTCAAAGCCTTTCGCGCGCTGGGTATGGAGTTTGTAGAAACCCAAGCCGCGCACACCGAGTCGCGCGGGGCCATTACCAAAACCTATTTGGGTTCGGTGGTGTTCGAGCTGGTGCACAGCAGCCAATAGGCCGGGAGCCACGCATGAACATTTCTGGCTTCGGCATGGACACCATCAGCCTGGCGGGCCCGCTAGAGGCCAAGCTCGCCGCCATGCAGGCTGCAGGCTTCTCGCAGGTGATGCTCAAGGCCAACGACCTGGTCGGCCACCCGCAGGGACTAGACGCTGCCGTGAGCGCGGTGCGCGCCAGCGGTTTGCGCGGCACCGGCTTTCAGGTGCTGCGCGACTTTGAGGGCCTCTCGGGCCATTTGCACGCCTACAAAATCGACATCGCCAAGGCCATGCTGCAAATGTGCTCGGCCCTGGGCTGCAAGGTGCTGCTGGTGTGTTCGTCTACCTCCGCACACGCCAGCCAAGACCTCGACCACCTGGCGCGCGACCTGCGCAAGCTGGCCATGCTGGCCTTGCCCCTGGGCATCAAGATCGCCTACGAGGGCTTATCGTGGGGCCGCACGGTGAACGAGTTCACCACCGCCTGGGACGTGGTGAGCCGCGCCGACTGCCCCAACCTGGGCCTGGGCATCGACAGCTACCACATCTTTGCGGCCAAAACCCCGCTCGAAGAAATTGACTACCTCGACCCAGCCAAAATCTTCTTGGTGCAACTGGCCGACTTCATGTGGCAAGAAACCAAAACCTTTGAAGAGCGCATGAGCACCGCGCGCACCTTCCGCGTGTTCCCCGGCGAGGGTGTGCACAGCGAGGCCCTGGCCGAGCTGGTGCTCAAGCTCGACGCACTGGGCTACGCGGGCGACTACAGCTTTGAAGTGTTCAACGAAGACTACCTCAACCTGCCTCTGCCCACCGTCTGCGAGCGGGCCCGCAAAAGCGCCGTGTGGCTGGCCGAAGAAGTGCTGCGCCGCTCCACGCCGCTGCCCAATGCGATGCGCTTGAAAGCCATTAATGCGGCCCTGTAGGCGCTGCAAACGCTACAAATTTAATAGCTGTATACGCATATTTTATAAGCCTTGTAGCCTGTTTTCCTAAAATCTGTCAAATACCTTCAACCCTGTCTCCACCAGTACACACCGGGCAAACCATGACCAATGCACTCACCATCGACTTCGTCTCTGACATTGCCTGCCCTTGGTGCGCCATTGGCCTGGCCTCGCTGGAGACCGCGCTGGCGCGTCTGGGGCCGGATGTACCGGTCGCTTTGCGCTTTCAGCCATTTGAGTTGAACCCCCAGATGCCCGCTGGTGGCCAAGACGTGACCGAGCATTTGACTGAAAAATACGGTTCCACGCCCGAGCAGCAGGCTATTGGGCGGGCCAATTTGCGCGAGCGCGGGGCCAAGCTGGGTTTTGCTTTTCACCCGCAGGGCCGCAGCCGGGTTTACAACACGTTTGATGCGCACCGTTTGCTCACCTGGGCCGCGCAAGAGGCCGGCGGTGCGCACCAGCACGCGCTGAAAAAGGGTCTGCTCAAGGCCTACCACGGCGAGTCGCAGAACATGGACTCGCACGCGCTCTTGGCCCGTGTGGCAGGCGAGGCGGGCCTGAGCGCCGAGCGCGCCACGCAGATTTTGGCCAGCGACGAGTTTGCCGCCGAAACACGCGAACGCGAGGCCTACTACACCAGCCACGGCATCCACGCCGTGCCCTCGGTCATCATCAATGGCCAGCATTTGATTCAAGGTGGCCAAGCACCCGAAGTGTTTGAGCTGAGCCTGCGCCAGATCGCCTCGGCGGCGGCTTAATTGCGGCCCGAAACTGGCCCACATTGGCGCCTTACCAACCCCGCAGTGGCTCCGCAATGCCCCCATAGCGGCCTCATAACGGCCTCATAGCGTCTCCATGCGTCTCCAAGCACCGCTGCCCTTGCCCAACCAAGCGCAAGGCCTCCTAGCGGCCGCTACGCGCCTGGAAACGCCGTGTGGCTCGGGCAGCATGGTCTGGCATGTCTGGGGCCAGGGCGAGCCGGTGGTGTTGCTGCACGGCGGCAGCGGCAGCTGGACACATTGGCTGCGCAATATCGAGCCCCTGGTGGCCGCGGGGCGGCGCGTTTGCGTGCCCGATCTGCCCGGTTTTGGTGACTCGGCCAAGCCGCCCGGCGGGCACGACGCCGACGCCATCGTCGGGCCCCTGGCCAAAGGCATGCTGCAGCTTTTGGGCAGCGCGCCCTGCGAGGTGGTGGGTTTCTCGTTTGGTGGCATGGTGGCGGGCTTTCTGGCCGCGCAAATGCCGCTGCGCGTGCGCCGCTTGGTTGTGGTGGGCGCGCCCAGCCTGGGCATCGGCGACGGCAAACGCATGCCGCTGCTCGCCTGGCGACACTTGCCCACGCAGGCCGAGCGCGACGCTGTGCACCGGAGCAACCTGGCCAGCCTGATGCTGGCACACACCGAGTCGATCGACGCGCTGGCCATTGGCATCCAAGCCAGCAACGTGGTGCGCGACCGCATGGCGGGCCGCCGCCTGGCTTTTACCGATGCGCTCTTGCAAGCCCTGCTGCAGGTGGCCTGCCCGGTGCACGCCATCTACGGTGCGCAAGACGCGCTCTACCGTGGCCGTATGGACAAGCTGTCTGCCGTGCTGCACAGCCTGCCGCAGATGCAGAGTGTGGGCTTCATCCCCGACGCCGGGCATTGGGTGCAGTACGAACGTGCACCGGCTTTTAACCAGGCACTGCATGCGCTTTTACATCCCTGAAAAAGCCGGAGACGCGCATCAACAGTGCGTAGAAAGCTATAAAATATATAGCGTTTCTAGGTGCAAGATAAGGCTGCGTCCATGCCCGCGCCCGCGCGCTATAGTCCCCACACCCACAGAAAGACACCCATGTCCAACACCCTGAACCTGCCCTTAGAGTTTTTATACCGCCCCGCTGTCGCCACGGCCATGACCGACACCACGCCTTGGCTTTTGGTGCTGATGCACGGCGTGGGCAGCAATGACCAAGACCTGTTTGGCCTGGCCCCGCATGTGCCCAAGCAGTTCCATGTGTTGAGCCTGCGCGCCCCCATTACCCTGGGGCCCGATGGCTATGCCTGGTTCCAGTTTGGCCAATTGCCCAGTGGCGAGCGCAGCATCAACGCCGCGCAAGAGTTGGCCAGCCGCAAGCTGGTGGCGCAGGCCGTAGAGGCCGCTGCCAGTCAACTGGGCATTGCGCCCGAGCGCGTGGTGGTGGGCGGTTTTAGCCAAGGCGGGATCATGGCGCTGAGCCTGCTGCTCACCCAGCCCGCTTTGCTCAAAGCGGTATTGGTTTTGCACAGCCGCCTGCTGCCCCAGGCCGTGGCCGACGCTGCGCCCGCTGCGGCCTTAACAGGCAAGGCTGTGTGGCTGAGCCACGGCATTTACGACAACGTGATCCCGCTCAGCATGGCCCAAGCCGCGCGCGAGCACCTAGCTGGTTTGCCGCTGGAGTTGAGCTACCACGAGTTCCCCGGTGTGCACGAGATTCGCCCCATTGAACTGCAAGGCGCCATGGCGTGGTTGCAGCAACTGTCTGCACCTGTGGCCGCAGCGGGCGCAGCAGGCTAAAGCGCAGTTCGGTAGTCACCGCCTCGCAGGCCCTGCGCCCTCAGCGCTACCAGCACTTTAGCTAAAGCCACTTTTGCATCAATAGTGCATGGCCTTCAGAGGGGTTCAGCAGGTAGGGCGCAAAGCCAAAGCGCGCATAGCTGTGCATGGCCACTGCATTGCCCGAGAGCACCTCGAGCGTGAGCTTGCAGCAGCCGTGCGCGCGCGCATGCTGCTCGGCTGCCGCCAATAGCGCTTGGCCAATGCCTTGGCCGCGCTGCGCGGGGTGCACCGCCAAGTCGTGCACATTCAGCAGCGGCTGGGCTTTGAAGGTGGAATAGGCTTTAAAGCAGTTGATGAGGCCCACGGCTTGTTGCGCGCCAGGCAGGCCCTGCCAAGCGATAAAGCTCACTGCCAGCGGGTGGGCATTCAAGTCGGTACACAAGCGCCTCTGTACATCCGCCGACAAGGGTGTACCACCGCCCATAGGGTCGCGGGCATACATGTCCAACAGTTGGATGAGCGCTTGGGCGTCGCCAGCGTCTTGGTAATTGACGCGGCGCACGGCAAGACCCGCAGGGTGCGGACTCATGCCGCGTAGTCGCTCAAAGGCGGGCAGGTGCACAGCAGGTTGCGGTCGCCGTAGACATTGTCGAGTCGACCTACCGGCGCCCAGTACTTGGCGTGCTGCGTTTTGGATAGCGTGGCAGCGGCTATCTGCCTGCTATACGGGTGGTGCCAGTCTTGCGCCACCAAGGTCTGGGCTGTGTGCGGTGCGTGTTTGAGCGGGTTGTCATCTTGCGGCCACTCGCCGCTTTCAATGCGGGCAATCTCGGTGCGAATGGCGATCATGGCGCGGCAAAAACGCTCTATCTCGGCCAGGTCTTCGCTCTCGGTGGGTTCAACCATTAGCGTGCCCGCCACCGGAAAGGAGAGCGTGGGCGCGTGAAAGCCGTAGTCGATCAAACGCTTGGCCACGTCTTCGGCGCTTACGCCGCTGGTGTCTTTGAGCGGGCGCAAATCCAAAATGCATTCGTGGGCCACGTGGCCGTTTTTGCTGGCGTAGAGCGTGGGGTAGTGGGCCTTGAGCCGCGCGCTGATGTAGTTGGCGCTGAGAATGGCCACCTCGGTGGCCTGCTGCAGGCCCTCGGCACCCATCATGCGGCAGTACATCCAGCTGATCGGCAGCACCGCAGCATTGCCCAGAGGCGCAGCCGAGATGGCTCCGACAGTAAAGCCTTCGCCCGGCTCAGTGGGCACGGGCGCGCTAACGGATGCATCTGCGGCTTGGCCCGTACGGTGCCCAGGCAAGTAGGGCACCAAGTCTTGAACCACACACACCGGCCCGACGCCGGGGCCGCCGCCACCGTGTGGAATGCAAAAGGTCTTGTGCAAATTCAGGTGGCTGACATCGCCACCAAACTCGCCCGGCGCGGCCACGCCCACCAAGGCGTTCATATTGGCGCCGTCTACGTAGACGCGGCCACCGTGCTGGTGCACCAGGGCGCAGAGTTCTTTGACGGTGGTTTCAAATACGCCGTGCGTACTGGGGTAGGTGATCATCACCGCTGCCAAATGGGCACTGTGCTGCGCGCACTTGGCTTGCATGTCGGCCATGTCCACGTTACCCATGGCATCGCAGGCGGTGACCACCACCGTCATGCCCACCATCTGCGCGCTGGCCGGGTTGGTGCCATGCGCGCTGCTGGGGATGAGGCAAATGTTGCGCTGGCCCTGGCCGTTGGCGGCATGGAAGGCGCGAATGGCCAACAAGCCTGCGTACTCGCCCTGGCTGCCTGCATTGGGTTGCAAGCTGATGCCCGCATAGCCGGTGGCCTGGCAGAGCCAGGCGCAGAGCTGCGCGTTTAGCTCGGTGTAGCCCGCGCGTTGTGCGGCAGGTGCAAAGGGGTGAATATTGGCAAACTCTGGCCAGGTGATGGGGATCATCTCGCTGGTGGCGTTGAGCTTCATGGTGCAAGAGCCCAGCGGGATCATGCTGCGGTCCAGCGCCAAGTCTTTGTCGCTCAAGCTGCGGATGTAGCGCAGCATGGCTGTCTCGCTGTGGTGGGTGTTGAAGACCGGGTGCGTGAGGTAGCTCGATGTGCGGCGCAACTCGGCGGGAATTAGCGCTTCGATGCCTTGCTCAAAAGCGGCGAACGCGGGCAACGCTTGGCCTGGCGTGGCGAAGATGCGCCACAGCAGTTCCACATCGGCGCGGGTGCTGGTTTCATCGAGCGAGATGCCCACGCAGCTGCTGCGCAACACGCGCAGGTTGGCACCCACAGCGCGGGCGCGCTCGGCCAGGTCGTGCGCTGCGTTGGCACTGCCCGTTTGCAGGCACAACGTGTCAAAAGCGGTGGGAAAGAGCAATTGGCCGCCCAGGCTTTGCAAGCCGCTGGCCAGCACGGCGGTGTAGGCCGCTACGCGCTGTGCCATGCGGCGCAGGCCCCGTGGCCCATGGTAGACCGCGTACATGCTGGCCACCACCGCAGGCAGTACCTGGGCGGTGCAGATGTTGCTGGTGGCCTTCTCGCGGCGGATATGCTGTTCGCGGGTTTGCAGCGCCAGCCGGTAAGCCGGGTTGCCGTGCGCGTCTAGGCTCACACCGACCAGGCGGCCGGGCATCGAGCGTTTAAAGGCGTCGCGGCAGGCCAAAAAAGCCGCGTGCGGGCCGCCATTGCACAGGGGCATGCCCAAGCGCTGGCTGCTGCCCACTACGATGTCGGCACCCATCTCGCCCGGCGGCTTGAGCAGGGTCAGCGCCAGCAAGTCACTGGCCAAAATCAGCGCGGCTTGTTTGCTGTGGATCAACTCTGCGCTCTGCGACCACTCGCCCAACCAGCCGCTGCTGCCGGGGTATTGGTTGATGGCAGCAAAATAATCGTCACCGGCGATCGCTGCGCGCCACTCCTCGCTGGAACGAATCAGCTTGACCACAATGCCCAGTGGTGCGGCGCGGGTTTGGATCACCTCAATGGTTTGCGGATGGCAGTCGCCCGCCACGATGAAGACCTTGCCGTGTGCTTTGACGCTGCGCATCGCTAACGTCATGGCCTCGGCAGCGGCCGTGGCTTCGTCGAGCATGGATGCGTTGGCGATCGGCATGGCCGTTAGGTCGCAGACCATGGTTTGAAAGTTCAGCAGCGCCTCCATGCGGCCCTGCGAAATCTCGGCCTGGTAAGGCGTGTAGGCGGTGTACCAGGCGGGGTTTTCTAAGATGTTG
>CANFOR010000023.1 GCA_947448675.1 Betaproteobacteria bacterium | reverse complement strand
GGCGGTATGAGCGGCTTGCGATCAACGCAGCGCGAACCTGCTGAGCCCTGTAGACACTATATATGGTGTTCAAAGCCAATTCAACCCACTAGGGCTAGTGTATATCCTTAGTGCTCACTGCACACGGAAATGGCAGCTTTTTTTGTGCACCAAGCGCTTCAAGAGGGCGGAAAACAACGCGCGGGCCAGGCCAATCGGGCTTGTAAGCCGGGCCAATCGAAACCCGGGCCAGGGTCGGCCTTGCGGCCCGGCGCAATATGTTCATGCCCCGCCACGTGGTCGATGGGGTAGCGCTGCGCCAACGCTGCCGCCAAGGCCTCCAAGCATTCGTATTGCGCGGGCGCAAAGGCGGTGCCTTCTAGGCCCTCGAGTTCAATGCCTATCGAGTCGTCATTGCAGTTGGCACGGCCGCGGTACTGCGAAGCTCCGGCATGCCATGCACGCTCGTCGCAATCCACAAACTGCCACAGCTCGCCATTGCGGCGTACCAAAAAATGGGCTGACACCTGCATGCCGCGTATGCTTTCAAAATAAGCATGGGCTTGCCAGTCCAGGGTGTTGGTGAACAAGTCAAATATTTCGCTGCCGCCATACTGGCCTGGCGGCAAACTAATCGAGTGGATCACCAGCAAGTCCACTAGCGTATCGGCTGGGCGCGGGCCAAAATTAGGCGAAGCCAAATGCCGCGCGTAGCGGTACCAACCGTCGGCCCAAAGCGCATCAGCCGGCATGCTCAGTGGCTCCATTGGGCTCTTCGCCACCGGGTGCGCTGATACCCAAGCGTTGCATGCGATAACGAATTTGCCGCAGACTCAAACCCAAACGCTGGGCCGCAACGGTACGGTTAAAGCCCGTCTCTTGCAGGGCCTGCACCAAGATCACGCGCTCTTGCTGGTCCAAATAGGCTTGCAAATCCAGCGGCGCATCCGCGCCCTGCTCCGCTGTAGGCTCAGGCGATGCAAGCATCTGTGCCACCGCGAGCCCGGCCAGTGCCGCAGGATCGCAGTCTTCGAGCAAGGCCCCCGACAAGGCCGCGCCGTCGCTCAAAGCCAAGGCCCGGTGCAAGAGGTTTTCCAATTCACGGATATTGCCTTGTAGCGGGTGGGTGCTCAGCGCCTCATAAAACGTGGGTAAGATGGCTGGCACTGGTAAAGCGGACTCTTGCGCAATGCGCTGCAACAAGCATTCGCAGAGCAGGGGCAAGTCGCCACGGCGCTCACGCAGCGGGGGTAGCAAAATCTCGATCACGTTCAGCCGGTAATACAGATCTTGGCGAAACAAGCCGGTCTGCACTTGCACGCCAATGTCTTTGTGGGTGGCACTGACCACCCGCACGTCGAGGACATCTTCTGCGGTAGAACCCAAAGAGCGCGCGCGGCGTTCTTGAATGGCGCGCAGCAATTTTGACTGCATTGCCAGCGGCAAATCACCAATTTCGTCTAAAAACAAAGTGCCGCCACTGGCCGCTTGGAAATAGCCTTCACGGTCTTGCATGGCGCCGGTGTAAGAGCCTTTTTTAGCACCAAAAAACTCTGCTTCCATCAGGTTTTCTGGGATAGCACCGCAGTTCACCGCCACAAAGGGGCCGCTGGCACGGTGGCTACAAGCATGCACCGCGCGCGCCACCAACTCTTTGCCGCTACCTGACTCGCCGCGCACCAAGACCGGTGCCATGCTGCGCGCGACTTTGCCGATGCGCTCCTTCACTTGGCGCATGCCTAGCGAGTCGCCCACCATGCGCTCCAGCGCAGTGCTCGCCGCATGAGCATTGGCTGACTGACTGGCGGGCTGATTGGTAGGCTGTGCGGGCGTACGCTGTGCAACCGCACGCACCGTAGACTCGCTGCCCGCCACGGCCGAGGCCACCACCAAACGAAACTGGCGCAAATCGACCGGCTTGGTCAGGTAGTCAAAAGCGCCTGCTTTGAGCGCCTCTACCGCGTTTTCCGCAGAGCCAAAAGCGGTAATTACCACGCAGCGCTCAAGCCGCTGCTGTTGGGCCAGGTCTTTGAGTACATCCAAACCCAATCCGTCGGGCAGGCGCATGTCGGTAATCACGGCGGCAAATTTTTTCTCGGCTAAAAGTCGCCTTGCCTCGGCAACATTGCCAGCCGCCTCGACTTGGTAGCCTTCGCGCAACAAGGTTAGCTCGTACAGGGTACGCAAATCGGGCTCGTCATCGACGACCAAAATACGATGGGGTTGGCTGCGTTCGATACTGGACATATGCCTCAAGCCTTAAACTGTCAGTGCGGCAAAGTTAGACTGCGTGCGCAGCGCATGCACTGGCTCCTGCACCGCCATGCGGCACTGAACAAAAAATGCATTGCCTGAGATCCCTGCTCGCTGAGTGCGCTCGTAGCCTATCGTCGCACCATAGCGCTCACACAGCTCGCGGCAAATATACAGGCCCAAGCCACTGGAGCGGCTCTCGGACGAAAAAAATGGTTCAAACAAATGTGCTTGCACGCTGGCCTCTAAGGGCGCGCCATCGCTCCACACGCACAGGCGCACACCGTCCATGCCCAGGCACTCGGTACCGACCCAGATAGCATTGCGCGCTGCCGAGGCATAGCGCTTGGCATTGTCTAGCAAATTCACCAATACCCGGCGCAAATGCTCTTCTTCAAAAACCACCTTCACCTGCGCGACATCGTTGTCCAACTGCAAGCGCTCGGCGCACTGGTTTTGCTGCGCCCATTCAAGGCAGGTTGTCTGCACTACAGAATCAATGGCGATGGGCTCGGGAGCCTCTAACTGCGCCACATTTTGTACTCTTGCGATGTCTAAAATTTCGTCCACGATGCGCGCCAAACGCTGCGCATTGTGCGCCACCATGCGGGTCAGCTGCTGGGGCCCTGGTGCCGCTAAATCTTCCATCAACAAGGCATTGGCCTGGCTGATGGCCGCCAAGGGGTTGCGAATTTCATGCGCTACCGCTGCCGACATGCGCCCCATGGCGGCCATTTTTTCAGTGCGGATGCGCGCTTCTGTCTCGCGCAGGTCTTGCACAAACATCACACACAGGCTTTCCATCTCGTTGCTCACATTTTTAGAGCTGCCCGTTAAGCGGGTGCGCACGTGGATGCGCTGCGCGCTCTGCCCAGGGTAGAGAATTTGCGCATCGGTTGACTGGCTGCGGTGCAGCGCAAAAGTTTGGCGCGACAACTCCACCAAGGGCTGCCAAGCCGCCTCGGCTACCAAAACAAAGGGTAGGCTTCGCTCCAGCCCCGCACTGCCGAGCAAACGCCGCGCAGCCGGATTGATCATACGCACAATGCCATGGGCGTCGACCACCACAATACCATCGCCCAGGGTCTCGATCACCAACTCGTTAACCTGAATTTGTGTGCGTGCTGCCGACTGGCTACGCCTTGCTACCTGCTCCTCGCGCACCAGACGCGAAGCCAATTGGTTGGCCAAAAATGCCACTACAAAAAAACCCGTGCCGGTTAAAGCCGCTTGCAAATAGCGTGCGGCCACATCCCCGTTTTGTCCGCCCATCCACCAAGCGTCGACTAGCAAGAGCAGGGTCACGCCAGCGGCCGTACCCAAGGCCAGTAAGGCCGAGCCCAGCACCGATGCCAAGAGCACTGGTAGCGCGTACAGCGGTGTGTAGTTGATGCCGCCCAACTGCACCCATTGCAGCAAGCTGTAGGCAAACAGGTCTAAGCCAATACTGGCTAGCCATTGCGGGTCAAAATTTTGCCCATAGCCGGCAGGCTTGGCGACTGCACGCACCACGATGGTGGCCAGCAAATACACCATGCAAAAAACCAAAATCCATTCGGTGATGGGTTGGCCGAGCCAAAAAATAGAAATTTGCAGCAGCAGCAAAACCGCTGCGATCATGACGCGTGCCGTCATGAAGCCATACCACACACGGGCCATGGCAAAGTCGCGGCTGATCACCGGGCGGCCCACTACGCCGTCACGCCCGCCCCACCAACTGGGCTGTGCTTCTTCGGGCATTCAGCGCTCGGCCTGCTGGCGGTGCGGCGCGCCACAGTAATGGCCTTGCGGGCCGGGCAAGGCATCACTGCGCGGCAGGTGCACGCCACAGACGGCGCAGGCCACCATGTCGATGGGTTTCACATCGGCTTTTTTAGCGGGCCGTTGCGGCGGGACACTGCCCTGCCTTCGGCCACGCGACCACAGCCACACACCCAGCAGCAAAATCAACAAAACAATGAAAAACTTCATACCGTGCGCCCCAAGACCACTTCGAGCACAAAGCGCGAGCCCGCATAGGCCAGCAGCAGCAAGCCTGCACCCAGGTACAAAACCCGCACCGCCTTACGTCCGCGCCAACCAAAACGTGCGCGGCCGACCAGCAAGAGCGCAAAGGTCAGCCACGACAAGAGCGAGAAAATGGTTTTGTGGTCCCACTTGGCGGTTTTACCCGCACCGTACAAAGCTTCGGTAAACAGGCCGCCAGCCAGCACCGTGGCCGAGAGCAGCACAAAACCCGCCAATACAAAGCGAAAGGTCATGCGCTCCAAAGCCAACAAAGGCACGCCGGGATGGATGGCGCTGCTGTGGTCAAAAGCCAAACGCATTTGCTTTTCGGCCCGCGTCATCAGCCATGCGTTCAACACCGCAGCGGCAAACAAACCGTAAGACGCAATGCCCAACGCCCAATGCAAAGGCAACCAAATCGAGGCACTGGGGTGCAGGGCATTGCCCTGAAACAGCAGGGCCAAAAGCACCGCGGCCACTCCCAGCGCAGCCAAGGCCGCCCAGCCCTGTAGCTGGGGCTGCAAACGGCTCTCTAGGCCATACAAAGTGATTACCAGCCAAACGGTGACCGACAAAGCCGGAGCAAAACCAAAATGCAAAGCTTGTCCGCCCCAACCCAACAAGTTAAACAAGAGCACCAGGCCATGCAAGGCCCAAGCACAAAGCAAGAGGCTTTGCATGAGCCCCGCACGGCTGCGCAAGGCCAGCAGCGCACTCACTGCATAGGCAGCGCATGCGCCGACACTGAGCGCCGCATTCACAGGCAACACACTGGATAGAATCATGTGCACAGTTTAGCGCGAAGCGTGCACTGGCGAACTGCCAATTACCCATCTCACCACCACCATGGCTTCCAACCTTACCGACAAACTCTCCCGCCTGGTCAAACAGGTGCGCGGCCAGGCCCGCATTACCGAAGCCAATGTGCAAGACATGTTGCGCGAGATTCGCCTAGCATTGCTAGAGGCCGACGTAGCCCTTCCCGTGGTGCGCGACTTTATTGCCCGCGTCAAAGACAAAGCCCTGGGCCAAGAGGTGCAGGGTTCGCTCAGTCCCGGCCAAGCCCTGGTGGGCATTGTCAACCGCGAGCTGGCCGCCACCATGGGCGAAGGCGTGGCCGACATCAACCTCGCCGCGCAACCCCCGGCGGTGATCTTGATGGCCGGTTTGCAAGGCGCAGGCAAAACCACTACAACGGCCAAACTGGCCAAGCATTTGATCGAAAAGCGCCACAAAAAAGTACTCACAGTCTCGGGCGACGTCTACCGCCCTGCGGCCATTGAGCAGCTGAAAACGGTAACGGCGCAAGCCGGTGCCGAATGGTTCCCCAGCAGCGCCGAACAAAAGCCGCTCGACATTGCCCGCGCCGCCATCGACTACGCGCGCAAACATTACTTCGACGTGCTCTTGGTAGACACCGCTGGCCGCTTGGCGATTGACGCGGCCCTGATGCAAGAGATCCGCGAACTGCACGCTGCGCTCAACCCGGTAGAGACCCTGTTCGTAGTTGACGCCATGCAAGGCCAAGACGCGATCAACACCGCCAAGGCTTTCAAAGACGCGCTGCCGCTCACCGGCATTATCTTGACCAAAACCGACGGCGACTCGCGCGGCGGTGCGGCTTTGTCGGTGCGCCAGGTCACAGGTGTGCCGATCAAATTTGCCGGTGTCAGCGAGAAGATTGACGGCCTGGAAGTCTTTGACGCCGAGCGTTTTGCGGGCCGCATTTTGGGCATGGGCGACATCTTGGCCTTGGTCGAACAGGTCACCGCCAATGTTGACATTGCCGCTGCACAAAAGCTCGCCGCCAAGGTGAAAAGTGGCGCGGCTTTTGATCTGAACGACTTCTTGGGTCAGATTCAGCAAATGAAAAGCATGGGCGGCTTGTCGAGCATGATGGACAAGCTCCCGGCGCAATTTGCCGCCAAAGCTGGTCAGGTGGACATGGGCCGCGCCGAGAAAGACATCAAGCGCAAAGAAGGCATCATCCACAGCATGACGCCGCTGGAGCGGCGCAAGCCCGAGCTCATCAAAGCCACGCGCAAACGCCGCATTGCCGCAGGCTCGGGCGTGCAGGTACAAGAGGTCAACCGCATGCTCAAAGAGTTTGAACAGATGCAAGACATGATGAAGAAGATGAAAGGCGGCGGCCTGATGAAGATGATGAAGCGCATGGGTGGCATGAAGGGTATGCCGGGGATGCCGTTTTAGGTTTTGTGTCGCTTGTTTGACCGCGCGGCGCGCTATAGCAACGTACACAACGCAACCCAAACCCCTCGCAGCAGAGCTTACGCCGCTACAGCATCCTCAGTCACCAACACTTCACCCTTGAGCGAGCGCTGCCCAGCTTCGGTGATGCGCACATCGACCATCTGGCCGAGCAAGCGCGCGGGTGCGGGGAAGAGCACCAAGCGGTTGCACTCGGTGCGCCCGGTGAGGATGGCTGGGTTCGAACGCGAGGGCGCTTCCACCAGCAGGCGCTGCACCGTTCCCTGGCGGCTGGCGCTGATGCGCCGCACGTTGGCGTCAATGGCTTCTTGCAAATGCTGCAAGCGTTTGAGCTTCACCTCGTGCGGCGTGTCGTCTTGCAAATTGGCCGCTGGCGTGCCGGGGCGCGGGCTGAAGATAAAGCTAAACGAGGTGTCGTAGCCCACGTCTTCGATCAGCTTCATCATCTTGGCGAAGTCGTCTTCAGTCTCACCCGGAAAGCCGACGATGAAGTCACTGCTCATGGCCAGGTCGGGGCGAATGGCGCGCAACTTGCGCACCGTGCTTTTGTATTCCATAGCGGTGTAGCCGCGCTTCATGGCCGCCAAAATGCGGTCGCTGCCGTGCTGCACCGGCAGGTGCAAATGGTTGACCAGCTTGGGCAACTTGGCGTAGGCGGCAATCAGGCGCGGTGTGAACTCATTGGGGTGGCTGGTAACGTAGCGAATACGCTCAATGCCCGGCACCTCCGACACGTATTCGAGCAGCAGGGCAAAGTCGGCGATCTCGGCGGTGCCCCCCATGGCACCCAGGTAAGCGTTGACGTTTTGGCCCAGCAGGGTGACCTCTTTCACGCCTTGTTCGGCTAGGCTGGCGATCTCGACCAAAACGTCGTCCAGCGGGCGGTTGACCTCTTCGCCCCGGGTGTAGGGCACCACGCAGTAGCTACAGTATTTGGAGCAGCCTTCCATGATGCTCACAAACGCACTGGGGCCTTCGACCCGCGCAGGCGGTAGGTGGTCGAATTTTTCAATTTCAGGAAAGCTAATGTCTACCTGCGGCTTGCGTGTGCGCACGCCCTGGGCCAGCAACTCGGGCAGGCGGTGCAGGGTTTGCGGGCCAAACACCACGTCTACGTAAGGCGCGCGGGCAATGATAGCGGCGCCTTCTTGGCTGGCCACGCAGCCGCCCACGCCAATTTTGACGCCACGGGCTTTGAGGTGGCGCACGCGGCCTAGGTCGCTAAAGACTTTTTCTTGCGCCTTCTCGCGTACCGAACAGGTGTTGAACAAAACCAAGTCGGCTTCGTCGATGTTTTGCGTCGGCTCGTAGCCCTCCGATTCGCGCAGCACGTCGAGCATCTTGCCCGAGTCGTACTCGTTCATTTGGCAGCCAAAGGTCTTGATGAAAACGCGTTTGCCAACGGGAGTGGGCACCGCGCTAGACAACGGACTGTCTACTTTGTTGGTTAGTGGACTAGAGAGGGAGGTGCGGGTCATCGGGGGGCTGCTCATTGGCCAGGTGAAGTTTGCGCAGCAGGGCCAGCGGGCGCAGCTTGCGGGCGATAGCCCGGCAATTGGTTATAGGGGGTGTTGGCGTAGTCCGGCAGCGGCGATGCATCGTACTGGGTGCTAAAGCCCTGCTGCGGGCTGTTGGAGCGGCGCAGCGCGACCTCTTCGGGCGTGAGGATCCACACCTCGTGCACCAGGCCATAGGAGTCGCGCACATAGTTGACGGTAAAGGTTTGCCCGACGATAGCGCCCGACATCACCAGCAAACCATTGGGCCCGCGAATGCGCGAACCGGGCGAGAGCTTCTCAGGGTTGCCGTCGATTTGTACCAGCGGCGGCTGGGTCACTTGCAGGCTGCCCCGCAGCGCGTTGCGCGGAAAGTTGCGCGGTGCGTTGGTCGGGTCTGGCGCCTGCGTTTGGGCATGCGCTACAGAAGGAAAAACGCCCGCCATGCCCGTCAACAGTGCGTACCAAGCTATAAAAACTATAGCCCAGCGTTTGGCTCGTTGGGCTACTAGGGCAATGGATTGCGAGGAGAAGCGGGCCACAAGGCTGCACGCGGTCCAGCGTTTCATGGTGTATGTCCAGAGGCTGAAGGGAAGAAGGGGGTGGTGGTGATAGGTGGATTTGAACCACCGACATCAGCATTATGAATGCTGCGCTCTAACCAACTGAGCTATATCACCACGGGCAACAATTATAACGGGTTTGGCTAGCGGTTCTGAAACTGCGGCGCGCGTTTATTGACAAACGCGTCCATGCCTTCCTTCTGGTCTTGCGTGGCAAAGGTGGCGTGGAACAGGCGGCGCTCAAACATAATGCCGTCGGCCAAACCGCTTTCAAACGCGCGGTTGACCGACTCTTTTGCCGCCATGACGGCGATTTGCGAATAGCCACAAATCAGCAGGGCCGCGCCCAGGGCTTCGTCCATCAAACTGGCCAGCGGCACCACGCGGCTCACCAGGCCTGCGCGCTCTGCCTCGGCAGCGTCCATCATGCGGGCCGTGAGGGCCATGTCCATGGCTTTGCTTTTGCCCACCGCGCGCGGCAGGCGCTGGGTGCCGCCCGCGCCGGGGATGATGCCCAGCTTGATCTCGGGTTGGCCAAATTTGGCGTTGTCAGCGGCGATGATGAAGTCGCACATCATGGCCAGCTCGCAGCCGCCGCCCAACGCAAAACCGCTCACCGCAGCGATGACAGGCTTGCGAATGCTGCGAATGGTTTCCCAGTTGCGCGTAATGTAGTCGCCCTTGTACACATCGGCAAAACTGTACGTGGCCATGGCGCCAATGTCGGCCCCGGCGGCAAAGGCCTTTTCGCTGCCAGTAATCACCATGCAACCAATGCGCTCGTCCGCGTCAAAAGCCTTGAGCGCCGCGCCCAGCTCATCCATCAGTTGGTTGTTCAGCGCATTGAGCTGCTTAGGGCGGTTAAGGGTGATGACGCCAACTTTGTCGGCCTCGGTGCGGATGGTGATGCATTCGGTGGTCATGGGTGGGACTATACAGAAGACCCCGCTTACAGGACAAGCAAGGGAAAGCCAGAGGGCTGCACACGCTGGGCCAATGCTACATTGGCAAACCCCTTGCTCCAAAGCCCTGCCATGCTAGCCATCCCTGAATCCACCGTGCTCTACAGCGCCAGCGGCGCTGTCGCCACCCTCACCCTCAACCGCCCGGCTGCGCTCAATAGCTTTACGCGGCAAATGCACCAAGAGCTGTGGGCGGCGCTGGACTTGGCCGAGGCCGACACCAGCATCCGCGCGCTGGTCATTACCGGCGCGGGGCGCGGCTTTTGCGCGGGAGCCGACTTGGCCGAATTTGACTTTGCGCCCGGCCCCGATCTAGTAACGCGGGCCGACCCTGGCCCGGTGATCGACCAAGCCTTTAACCCCACGGTGCGGCGCTTGCAAAACCTGCGCATACCGACCATTGCCGCCGTTAACGGCGTGGCAGCGGGCGCGGGTGCCTCGCTGGCCATGACCTGCGACATCGCCATTGCCGCGCCCAGTGCGAGCTTTATCCAGGCCTTTAGCAAAATTGGTTTGGTGCCCGACGCAGGCGGCACGTGGTTCTTGGCGCAGCGCCTGGGCTTGGCCCGCGCGGTGGCCCTGGCCATGACGGGCGACAAGCTCGCGGCGCAGCAGGCCAAAGACTGGGGCATGATTTGGGACGTGGCTGAAGACCCACTAGCTGCTGCACTTTTGCTAGCAAATAAACTAGCAACCATGCCCACCAAAGCCCTGGTGGCCACGCGCCACCTGCTGCGCGAGAGCAACCACCGCACGCTCAACCAACAGCTCGACGCCGAGCGTGACACCCAGTCGGCCTTGGGCAAAACGCATGACTACCTGGAAGGCGTGATGGCCTTCCGCGAGAAGCGGCCCGCCCAATTCAAAGGCGAATAGCCATGGCAGCCACAAGCCCCGCTACCGAACTTGCAGCGCAGGTCGGCGCGGCCATGTTCGCCGCCGACCGCGCCTCGCGCGAGACCATGGGCATGGAGCTGGTCAACTGCACGCCCGGCTGCGCAACCATGCGTATGCAGGTGCGCGAGCAGCATTTAAACGGGCTGCGCATTTGCCACGGCGGCTTCATCTTCACCCTGGCCGACTCCACTTTTGCCTTTGCCTGCAACAGCCACAACAAGGTGGCTGTTGCCGCAGGCGCCAGCATTGAATTTTTAAAACCTGGCCAGTTGGGCGATGTGCTGACCTGTGTAGGCCAAGAGCAAAGCCTCAGCGGGCGACATGGCATTTACGACGTCAAGGTGAGCAACCAGCATGGCGAAGTAGTAGCCATGTTTCGCGGCAAGTCGGCGCAGATTGCAGGAACGCTGGTATGAACACATTCCCCTTAGAACCTATTGAAAAAGCCTCGGTAGACGAGCTGCGCGCCCTGCAGCTCAAGCGTTTGCAGTCCACACTGGCGCATGCCTACGCGCATTCCCCCGTGTACCGCGCCAAGTTTGACGCAGCAGGGGTGCAGCCTGGGCAATGCACCTCGCTCGACGCGCTGGCGCAATTTCCATTCACCACCAAGGCCGACCTGCGCGGCAGCTACCCCTTTGGCATGTTTGCTGTACCGCGCGCGCAGTGCGTGCGCATCCATGCCTCGAGCGGCACCACGGGCAAGCCCACGGTGGTGGGCTACACGCGCAATGACATCGACACCTGGGCCACGGTGGTGGCGCGCAGCTTTCGCGCCAGCGGCGCGCGACCCGGCGACATGCTGCACAACAGCTATGGCTACGGTCTGTTTACCGGCGGCCTGGGCGCGCACTATGGCGCTGAAAAATTGGGCCTTACCGTCGTGCCCTTTGGCGGCGGGCAAACGGAGCGGCAGGTGCAGCTGATCCAAGACTTTCAGCCCAGCATCATCACCGTCACGCCCAGTTACATGCTGGCCATTGCCGACGAGCTAGAGCGCCAAGGCATCGACCCGCGCAGCACCAGCCTGCGCGTCGGCATCTTCGGTGCCGAGCCTTGGACGAACGACATGCGCAAAGCGATTGAGGCGCGCATGGGCATCGACGCAGTCGACATCTACGGCCTGAGCGAAGTCATAGGCCCCGGCGTGGCCTGCGAATGTGTGGAAACCAAAGACGGCCCCACCATTTGGGAAGACCACTTTTACCCCGAAATTATCGACCCCGAAAGCGGCGCCGTGCTGCCCGACGGCGCGCTGGGCGAACTGGTGCTCACCAGCCTCACCAAAGAGGCACTGCCCATCATCCGCTACCGCACGCGCGACCTCACCCGCCTGCTACCTGGCAGCGCGCGCACGATGCGCCGTATGGAGAAAATCACCGGCCGCAGCGACGACATGATGATCGTGCGCGGCGTCAACGTCTTCCCCAGCCAGATTGAAGAACTCATCTTGAAGCGCCCCGAACTCAGCGCCCACTACCTGTGCATTTTGCGCAAAGACGGCCCGCTCGACGCGCTCACCGTGGCCGTAGAACTGCGCAGCGGCCTGGCCCCCACTGACGCCCACGCGCAAGCCGCCGCCCGCCAGTTGGCACACGACATCAAAACCTATGTCGGCAGCAGCGCCAGCATCGAGCTACGCGCCGCGGGCGGCATAGAGCGCAGCATGGGCAAGGCCAAGCGGGTGTTGGATTTGCGTGGCGCTATAAAATAAATAGCTGTATACGCTTATTTCATAAGCCTTCCAGCCTTTTTTACCTCGCAATTACGCCGTTTTTTAACCTCTGCAGCCCCGCCAAGCGCCCGCGTTGCTTTTGACAACGCACACAGCAGCTGTGCCGCACAGGCGCGCACCATCATGCGTGCCTTGTGGATAACGCTAAGCCCCAGCACCCGCTACTGCGCTATGGTTAGGCTTTGGCTCATCGCCCCGTACCAAGGCTTGCATGCGCATTTTGCTTGTTGAAGACAACCGCCCGCTCTCTGAGTGGCTCTCGCGTACGCTGGAGCAAGAGCGCTACGGGGTGGAGTGCGCCTTTGACGGCGCTGACGCTGACTACCGTTTGCAAACCCAAACCTATGACCTGGTGATCCTCGACCTGGGCTTGCCGGGCATGCCGGGCGAAGAGGTGCTGCGCCGCTTGCGCGCACGCAACAACAATGTGCCGGTGCTGATTCTCACGGCCAGCACCTCGCTCAGCGCACGGGTGGGTGGGCTCGACACCGGCGCCGACGACTACATGGCCAAGCCCTTTGACGTAGCCGAGCTCGAGGCGCGCATTCGCGTTTTGCTGCGCCGCTCGGCCAACCACAAAAACCCCATCTTGCAGTGTGGCGACTTGAGCCTTAACAGCAACACTGGTGTGTTCAGCGTGGCGGGTACGGTGCTCGCACTCACGCCGCGCGAACACTCGGTGCTAGAGATTTTGCTAATGAAGTTGGGCAAAACCGTGAGCAAGGCCAGCTTGGCCGAATCGCTCTTCACGGTGAGCGACAACGCCTCTGCTGACGCAATAGAAATTTACGTGCACCGCCTGCGCAAAAAGTTAGAAGGCAGCGACGCCAGCATTACCACCCTGCGCGGCCTGGGCTATTTGCTGCAAGCACGCAGCAGCGCACCAGGCCAAGCTTTTAGTCCACGGCCGAACCCGCCCGTAGGCGGCGTTTAGTGCACCGCACCGTGTTCCATAGCCTGCGTTCTCAGTTGTTGTTTTGGTTGCTCGCGCCCCTGGCCTTGGTGGCCGCGCTGGACGCTTGGTTTACCTACCGTAGTGCGCAAGACACCGCCACCATGGTGCAAGAACGCATGCTGCTGGGCGCGGCCCGCATGATCGGCGAGCAGGTGCACCTTGAAGAAGGCGTGCTGCAGGTGGTGATTCCGCCCGCTGCGCTGGAGCTGTTTGCCTCGCCCAGCCGCGACCGCGTTTTTTACCGCATCTCGTCCGCAAACGGCCAATTGCTCTCGGGCTATTTTGACTTTGCCTTGCCCAGCAAAACCATGCAGGCCGAAGAGGTGCAGTTTTTTCACACTGCCTTGCGCGGTAAGCCGGTACACAGCGTGGCTTTTGCCCAGCCGGTGTTTTCTGCACCCGAGCGCGGCCCGGTCTTGATTCAGGTGGCGCAAACTTTAGAAGGGCACCAAGACCTGGCTCGCAATATTTGGATCACTGCCCTGCGTGGGCAACTGGCATTGTTGGCTTTAGTGGCGCTTTTGTTGTGGTTTGGCATGCGCCGTGGCCTGCGGCCCTTGTTCGACTTGCAGCGCCGCATGCGCCAGCGCAGTGCAGGCGCGCTAGAGCCCCTAGAGGCCCCCGGCGCGCCGACCGAGATCCAACCCTTGGTAAGTGCGCTCAACGACTACGTGGCCCGGCTCGATGCGCATATGTCGGCGCACAGTCGCTTTATTGCCGACGCCTCGCACCAGTTACGCACGCCGCTGACTTTGCTCAACACCCAGGTGAGTTACGCGCTGCGCCACGACGCGCCACACACCCGTGTAGCAACCCTGCAGGCCATGCAAGAGGGCGTGCAGCACAGCGTGCGCTTGGTCAACCAATTGCTGGCCTTCAACATGGCGCAGGCAGGCATCGGCCACCCGCCCGAGCAAATAGCAGTGGACTTGCAACACACCGCACAGCGCGTCATCGAAGCCCTGGCCCCCATCGCACAGCAGCGCCAAATCGACCTGGGTATGGATTGCGGTGCAGGCCCTGCCATGGTCATGGCCGCGCCTACCTTGCTCTACGAGCTGGTGGCCAATTTGGTGGACAACGCGCTGCGCTACACCCAGCAAGGCGGCATGGTCACGGTGCACATTGGCCGCAACGCCGAGCACTTGGTCTTGCAGATTGAAGACAACGGCCCCGGCATACCCGAGGCCGAGCGCGAGCGGGTGTTTGAGCGCTTTTACCGCTTGCAAGACGCCCGCTCCGACGGCTGCGGCTTGGGCCTGCCCATCGTGCGCGAAATCGCCACAGCCTGCGCTGCGCAGGTGCGCCTGGGCTCGCCCGCGCAGCGCAGCGGCTTGCTGGTAACTGTGGAGTTTCCGCTGTTGCACAGCGCGGCTTGAGCGGCCCGAGCAGCCCGAGGTGCCGCGGCGCGTTACTTCGCGGCGTTGACAAACTCACTGGTGTAGGTGGTGGCCAAGTCAATTTTTTTGCTACGCACCAGCTTGTTCACAGCAGTCAGCACTTTAAGCACGGTGGCAGGCCCGCTGGGCGGCATCACCCCGTCGGGCGTGAACATCGACTTGCTGCTGGCCAAAGACTGGATGTACAGCGCTTTGTTGCCCGCCCAATAGTCTTCGGGCAATTTGGCGGCGATCTCGGCGGCGCTGTGGGTGTTGATAAATTGCAGCGCCTTCACCAAGGCATTGGCCAATTTTTGCGTCTCTCCCCGGTGCGTATTAACCCAAGCAGTCTGCATGTAGAGGCAGGCAAAGGGGTAGAGGCCGCCCAGGGCTTTTTGCGTGGCTTCGGGCGTGCGCAGGTCGACTACCACGCGCGCCTCGCCACTGGCCAGCAAGCGCGAAGCGGTGGGCTCGGTGGTCATGCCTGCGTCGATCTTGCCTTGGCGAAGGGCCGCCATAAAAGTGTTGCCACTGCCCACCGGCACCAGGCTCACGTCACTCACTTTGAGGCCACTTTGCAGCACCAGGTATTGGGTTAAAAAACTGGTCGACGAGCCCAAGCCCGTCACGCCCAATTGAAGCCCGGCAAACTGCGCAGGCGAGTTGAGCGTGCTGCGCAAACGCGTAGACACCAGCTCCACCTCGCCCGGTGCAATGCTAAATTGCACCACCGACTGCACGGCTTTCCCACGGGCCTGCAGGTCCAGCGTGTGGTCATATGCGCCAATCACACCTTGGGCCGCACCCGAGAGCAAAACGTCTTCAGCATTCACGCCCGACGGCTCGGTGAGCAGTTCGACCTCTAAGCCTTGGTCGGCAAAAAACCCTAGCTGCTGGGCCAAAATGCCGGGCAAATAAATTTGCTTTTCTACGCCACCCACCATGATGGCGATTTTGTCTTTGGCCACAGCCCATGGCCCCCAGGCGCAGAGCAAAAGGACACAGAGGGCGCGCGCAAAAAATAGTTTCATCACAATGCTTCCGGGTGGCAGGAGCGCCATGCTAAAGCCTGCCACACCCGTGGCGCGCAATCGGGTGGCAAGCAAGGGTAATCCCCTGTGACACGCAAAGAACAGGTGCGCTTGAGTCACGTTTATTTGCAGCACTGAAAGCCAACTGAAAGCCGCCACTTTTTACAGTGTGCCTTGGTCTAGAAACTCTTGACCATTTCCGCAGAGCCAGCGCTTTGCACTACACACCTACGGAGACCTCATGAAACTGAATCGACTCATCCTGGCCCTGGCCTCTACTGGCCTGGTTTCGGTGGCTGCACATGCGCAGAGCACCGAACAACTGCAGCAAGCCTTGGCCCAAGCACAAGCCGCAGCCGCGCAAGCCCAAGCTGCCGCCAAACAAGCGCAAGCTGCACTCGACCAATTGCTGGCCGTGCAAGCCAAACAAGCTACCCCCGCCATGGCCGACAAAGCTGCCAGCAGTGGCACCGGCCTGACCATCACCAATGGCGTGAACTCCGCCACCCTGTACGGCTTGATCGACGTGACCTATGTCAACGTCAACAACGCCAATGCGGCCAAGCAATCGGTCACGACCCCGCGTGTGTCGTGGTTCAGCGGCAACCGCTGGGGTATTACCGGCCAGCGCAAACTGGGCGGCAGCGACGACATGAAAGCCATCTTCCGTTTAGAGAGCGAGTTTGAATCGCAAAGCGGCAATGAAGACACCGCTGGCGTGCTGTTCAACCGCGACGCTTGGTTGGGCCTGGAGAGCAAGTCTTTGGGCAAAATTACCGTGGGCCGCCAAAACGCCTTGGGCCGCGACCCCGCCGCCTCTGGCGTCTACGGTGACCCCTACGGCGGCCCCAAAGCCAGTGTGGACGAAGGTGGCTACACCAATAACAACAACTTCAAGCAATTGGTGTACTACGCGGGCAGCGCAGGCGGCACCCGCATGAACAATGGTGTGGTGTGGAAGAAAAACTTTGGCGATGTGGTCACCGGCTTGGCCTACCAATTTGGCGGTGTACCCGGCAGCTTTAGCACCGGCAGCACCAAGTCGGGCTCGGTGGCCTACAACGGCAGTGGCTACACCGTGGCGGGCTTTGTCACCAGCGCCAACATTGCCAATTTGACGCACACCAGCTTCTCTATTGGCGGCAATGTCGAAGTCATGCCCATGGTGCGTTTGTATGGCGGTTACTTCAACTACAAAGCCCAGCAAGTGGCAAGCTTGGGCAACCGCTCTGACTCGGCCTACACCATCTCGACCAAGATCGCGCCCAGCAGCGAGTACGACTTTGAGATCGGCTACCAAAGCATGCGTGCCAGCAATGCCGGCTTGAAGGGCGCTTACGTGCAAAACGCCTTCTCTGACACCAGCGCCATTACCGCAGTGTCTACCGGTAACCGCAACACCTTCTACGTCTCGGCCTTCTACCACTTAGACGCTGCCACCGAGTTCTACGTAGCCGCCGACAAGCTCAGCACCACCGGCAACTACTTGGCGACCCAGGCCAACGGCGCCAAGTCGCAAAACGAAGTGGGCCTGGGCATGCGCTTCAAGTTCTAAAATCGGCTCCGCACGCAGGCCTTGGGCTCGCGTGTGCACAGCGCGGTGTGTTCCAGCAACATGCCGCGCTGTAGCCTACTGATTTGAGTTTTTTCGATTCATCCCCTAGAGAGATTTGCTATGAAACGCCGCACCCTTTTGCAAAGCGCAGGCAGCGCAGCGCTGCTTCCCAGCTTGGGTTTTGCCCAAGAAAAATACCCCAGCAAACCCATCAGCTGGATCGTGGGCTACGCAGCGGGCGGCAATGCCGACCAGCGCTCGCGCCAGATGGCCAAGGTCATGGCGCAGTTGCTAGGCCAACCGATCATTATTGAAAACAAAGCTGGAGCGGGCGCCAATATTGGCACGGCTGCTATCGTTAAAGCAGCACCCGACGGCTACACCCTGGGCATGGGCAATTTTGCGCCGCTCGCAGTGAACCAAGCTTTGTTCAAAAGTCTGCCCTACAACCCGCAAGACGCCACGCCCATCATGCTGATCGAACGCGGCCCGCTGATCCTCACGGTACCCATGGCCTCGCCCTACAAGTCGGTGAAAGACATTGTGGCCGCGGCCAAGGCCAAACCCGGCAAGCTGAGCTATGCCTCGGGCGGCATCGGCGGCTCGCACCACCTGAGCGGCGCGCTGTTTGAGCACGAAGCGGGCATCGACCTGATCCACGCGCCCTACAAGAGCGGCGCAGCGGGCGCAACCGACTTGATCGGTGGCCAGGTGGACATGATGTTCATGCAAATGTACGAAGCCCTGCCCATGATGCAAGGCGGCAAGTTGCGCGGCCTGGCCATTACCAGTGGCAAGCGTTCGCCCTTGCAGACCGACATCCCCACCATGGGCGAGGCGGGCTATGCAGGCGTAGAAGTGCTCAATTGGCAGGGTTTGATTGGTCCCAAGGGCATGGCCCCCGCGCTCGTCAAACAGCTCAATGAAGTGGCCAACAAGGCCCTGCAATCGCCTGAAGTTAAAGACCGCTTGCTCGGCCAAGGCAATGAGCTGGGTGGGGGCACGCCAGAGCAATTTGCCGCCCTCATCAAAAGCGAAAGCGCCAAGTGGAGCAAGGTGGTGAAAGACGCGAAGATCGACCCGGAATAAAGAGGTCCTGCCTGCGGCCAGGGCTTGTTTAGCGCGGATGAGCGCGCTTTAACGCGCGTCGGCCTGCTCGACTTTGTCGATGAGTAAATCCACAAAATGCTCGCCGCCCAAATTCATCTTGATGCGCACCGGCAGGTATTGCAAACTGGGCGCAAACCACATCTCGGCGGTGATCGGCCCGCGCGGTTTGGCCTGGGGCCGGGGCACCAAATGCCAGGCTGGCAAGCCCCCGAGACGGGTGTTCAACGTCTCTAGCGCCACCACGTCGTAGACCCATTCGTCTACCCCGCCGGGGCGGGCCATGTGGTAGCGCACGATGGCGCCCTGCTCTAGCGCCAACTGGCCGCTCAGCAAGCGCCAAGTCAATTCCACAAACTGGCTGGCGGTGTCTTGCACGCGCGCGGGACGCGGCGCTTGCTGGCCGTCGTTAAACGTGATTTGCTGCTCGCCCAGGGTGATGCTGCGCCGAATGCCAGCTACTTTTTCTTCGTAGCCCGTGGGGTGCAGGCCCTCGTCGCTTACCTTGCCTTGGCTGGTCATGAGCGGGCTGAACAGGCCCAGGTTGATGCTCACCCGCACCTGGTACTTCTCTGCTTGGCGCTGCCACAGCACCTGGGCGTCGCCGTGCAAGTCGCCCCGGTAATTGCCCGCCAGCACATAGTTCAAGCGGGTGTCGACCGGCCAGCGGGCCAGTGGGTCGGGGCTGGCACTGGAGTGAGAGGCAGGCGGCGCGGTGGGCGCTGCGGCACTGGCGGTGCCATCGCCCGCGCCACTGCCCGCGCCACTGCCCGCGCCATTACCGGCGCTAGAGTTTGCGTTGTTGTTTGCCGCTGCATCGGGTGGCAACGGCGTTAATTGAATCGGTGGTGGCTCGGTATTTCTGCTGGAGCCAGATGCTTCATTTTGGGCTTGGGCATTCGCCGCAGTTTGGTTTATCAGGGGGTCCGCCGGCACCACGGTGGGTGTGGTGGTACTTGTTTCGGGTGTACTTTTTGCTACTTTTTTAATAGCTGCTAACGCAGTACTGGCGGGCGTTGTAGCCGGTTTTTGTAGTGTGGTGGGCGGAGCAGATGGTGCAGGTGGGGCGCTGGGCTGCAATTGGCGCGTGAGC